>QNCH01000235.1 GCA_003645745.1 Candidatus Omnitrophota bacterium | reverse complement strand
CAGGATATTATTACGTAACGATATGTACGTATAATCGTAATTTATTATTTGGTAAGATATCAAATACATCCAAAGAACCTGTAGGGTCACAGCGTGCTGTGACCGATACAATACCAGATAAGATACCAAAAATAAAGATTAACCAATATGGTAAAATTGTATGTGAAGAATGGGAAAATACCCAATGTTTGCGAAATAATGTTAAATTGGATGAATTTGTAATTATGCCCAATCATACCTGTCTGCGGCACGCAGGTACATGGAATAATAATTTTAAATGACACAGGCGCAGCAAGTTGTGCCTAAGGGGTTGGTCAATGAAGAACAAATCAATATGATGCAGTGTGAGGGGGATGTCATAAAATTGCAAACCTATTACGTTTGAGTATAGTATAGTCTTTAAAGGGGTGTTATGGAAATAAATTTTATACGTATTTTTAGTATTGTAATTTCTGCTGTTTTTGTAAATAATTTTGTGCTGTCCAGATTCTTAGGGATCTGTCCTTTTATCGGCATATCTAAAAAATTAGATGTTGCTGTGGGTATGGGTATAGCAATGACTTTTGTGGTTACACTGTCTTCAGCAATGACTTGGCCGGTGTATCGTTTTGTTTTAATTCCTTTTCATCTGGAATATTTAAATATAATAATGTTTATTTTAATTATTGCTTGTTTTGTGCAATTAGTAGAGATGTTTGTCCGTAAATTTAATCCTGTTTTGTATAAAGCTCTGGGAATTTATTTGCCGTTAATTACTTGTAATTGTGTAGTTTTATTTGTAACGCTTTTAAATTCTCAGAATAATTTGAGTTTTATTGAAAGTGTTGTCCAGGGATTTAGCGCTGGACTTGGCTTTACTATGGCTTTAATTTTAATTACAAGTATTCGCGAGAGAATGCAGCTATCAGATGTGCCTAAAATTATGCAAGGCATCCCAATAGCTTTTATTATCGCGGGGCTTATGTCGTTAGCCTTTTTAGGATTTAGCGGATTGATTACAGAATAATTTTATGAAAATAAAATCAAAGCTACATAATTATTTTATTGCCGGCATTGTTGTTGTCTTGCCTATTTTACTTACTGTTAATGTGTTGGTGATTACAGTTAGAGTGCTGGATAATTTATTTGGGCGTTTTATTTATCCGTATTTTGAAAAGATTTTTGGCGTATCTTTTTTTGGTTTAGGCTTGTTTTCAGTAATTATTTTAATTTTTATTACTGGAATGTTAACTGCGAATGTTTTTATGAAAAAGCTTATGCCTTTTTTAGAGAATTGGTTTGTGCGTGTTCCTTTTGTGGCTCAGGTATATCCCTCGATTAAACAATTAGTAAATTTTTTATTTTCTAAAGAAAAAATGGCTTTTAAAAAAGTAGTGATTTTTGAATATCCTAAAAAAAATATTTACACAATGGGGTTTGTAACCAATGAGCTTTCTTTAAAATCAACTGATGGCACGCAATTAGACGCGTTGAGTATTTATATATCTTCTGCTCCTAACCCAATCACAGGTTTTTTCATTATTGTACCTAAAAAGGATGTTACCTTCCTGGATATTCCGATAGAAGATGCTTTTAAATATATTGTTTCCGGAGGCGTGCTTATGCCTGATTCTTTAAATACAGGTAATTTAAAATTTTCAGAACAGTCTTCAGCCGATTTGTCGCGAGATTAATTACGCGACAAATTTATATCCAAACGTAATAGGTTGTAATTCTGTAACCTTATGAGCGTGGTGAAACTTCTGGTGAGTATTGCGAAATAAGGGGGGGAATTTGAAATTTACAATTTGAATTAAAAAATTTAATCATTCATTATAAATTATAAATTTCAAATTGTAAATTAACGTTGACTGGTGGCCTTTTTAAACTTGATATAGTAGTAATTCCCTTTTTAAGTTGTTTAATTTTAATGGGTTACAAAAAAGAAGCTGCGTTAGATTGAACTTTGCCCATGTGGATTCTCTGCAAAAAATAGCAGGGAATGACAAAAAGAGGACTGCTGACAAAGCCTAGTAGGATTGACTATAGAATACCTTACAATGTCATTCCCGCAATCTTTTAGCGGGAATTTATAACTGAAACCCCGCTTCTATCACCGATTACTGAAATCTGAAAATTACACTTGCTAAAGGAGAAGAATTATGGAAAGTAAAGAAAAATTAATATCAATAAATAATTGCAAAGCAAATTTGAGTGGGATGATCATCCTAATTTTTGTCTTAACGCTTCTCGCCTCTGGAGTTTTGGGTTTTGGGGGGAGTGTGAGAGCGCAGGTGATTTCTGGGGTAAGTCAAGGCAATATAAACAATGGAGATTCTATTACAATTTCTGGAAGTGGTTTTGGAAGTAAATCAACTGCGGCTCCTGTAATTTCTTCTTATGATCATCCGGTTAGCGCAAATAATATGGAGGACGGAATAATTAATGGAGAATGGACCACAAGAGCAAGTACTACTGTAGGATCTTTACCACAGTATAAAAGGACACCATTTTATCAAAACGATTACTATGTCGATTGCCCTTTTGTTTCAGGCGATTATAGCCAATTTAGATATGATGGAGCTGCCAGTTTAGGGAGATATTTTTATATTTCATTTTGGTATTATGTTACGGCAGATGCTTTTGTTGTAAGTTCTCAAAGCTATAATTCAAAAATATGGGGATGGTACACCCATAATCTTTGCAGTGTTCAAGCATTG
>QNCH01000234.1 GCA_003645745.1 Candidatus Omnitrophota bacterium | reverse complement strand
TAATCTTGTTTTTGCCAATTTTCTTGAAAAACAGGTTATTGCAAAAATTGGCGTAATATTATGAGATTATTTATTTTAAAAATAATATTAGCATTATTGTTTTTAGTTTTAGGCTTTAGCCTTTTTCGGCTTCAGGTAATCAAAGGAAAGGATTATTTCAGGCAAAGTGAAAATAATTGTCTGCGTTTAGTTCCTGAAGATGCTTCACGCGGAATAATTTATGACCGTAACGGTATAGCATTAGTAGAAAATAGACTTATTTTTGATGTTGTAGCTGTTTTTCCTGACAAGATGGAAAATAAAGATATTTTGTTCTTACGTTTAAGTAAAATTTTAAACATAGATAAATATTTAATAGAGGATACTTTTAATTATAATTCAGACGCGTCTTTTTACTCAGTAATGTTAGCAGAAGATGTTGGACGTGAAGCGGCTTTTTTAATTGAGCAGCAAAAGTCAGAATTACCTGGTATATTTATCAGGCCGCGTGCTTTGCGTTATTATGTTTATAAACAGGCTGCTGCGCATTTAATTGGTTATGTAGGTAAAATACCGCAAAAAGATTATGAAAAATTTAAAAGTTTGGGCTATCTGCCCGGGGATATGATTGGCAGGGCAGGCTTAGAAAAAAAATTAGATAAAAAATTAAAAGGCGTGCCTGGCGGTATGCAGTTAGAAGTAAATAATAAAGGGCAGATTATTAAAGTGGTGGGATATAAATATCCTTTATCAGGCAAAGATGTGCATCTTACAATTGATATAAAATTGCAGGATTTTATTTATAGTTTGATTAAAGATGTAAAAGGCGCTGTTGGAATTATGGATGCTGATACAGGTGAAATTTTATCTTTATGCAGCAGTCCAGCGTATGACCCGAATATTTTAATGGATAAAAAAAAACATAAGCAAATCAAAGAGATTTTGCAAAATGAAAACGCGTTACTTTTAAATAGGGCAATATGTTGTTACCCGCCAGGCTCAACTTTTAAGATAGTCACCGCGTTTGCGGGACTTGCGGAAAAAAAAATTACACAAACTACATCTTTTACCTGTAATGGATTTTTGAAATTAGGTAAAAGGAAATTTTGCTGCTGGCTTGAACGGGGACATGGAGCATTGACTATAGAAAATGCTTTTGCAGGATCGTGTAATGTTTTTTTTTATAAAACAGGCTTAAGGCTTGGTCCTGAACTTCTTGCTAAATACGCGGCTAAGTTTGGAATTGGCCAGCTTACAGGAGTAGAGCTTCCAGGAGAGCAAGCGGGTTTTGTGCCTGATCTTAAATGGAAAAGGGATAAATTACGTGAGTCCTGGTATAAGGGAGATACATTAAATTTTTCCATAGGACAGGGGTATTTGTTAGTAAGCCCTTTGCAGGAATTGAAAATGGTTGCTTTTGTCGCTAATGGCGGGAGAGAAATTTTCCCGCATCTTTTGCCTGAAAATCTTAGGCAGAATAAAAGAAAGGAGGTATTATCTGTAAAAATATTGTCAATAATCAGAAATAGTATGCGTAAAGTTGTTTGTGGGGACGGTGGTACCGGCCATAGGGTAAATATTCCAGGGGTAAATATTTTTGCGAAAACAGGTACAGCCCAGAGTGCGGGAGCTGAGCCGCACGCATGGTTTGTTGGTTATGCTCAGATAGAAGATAAAAATATTTGTTTTTGTGTCTTTTTAGAACATGGCGGGCATGGCGGGCATGCTGCCGCAGGCATTGCTAAACAAATAATTTCTTATTTAAATAGTAAGGACAGCAGGCAGACAGAATAAGAATTTTGTTTGTAATTAAATATAGTAGGATTTTTTTTTAAGTTGTTTAGTTGCAAAAGGTTACAAAAAGAAGCTGCGTTGGGTTGTAACTCTGTGACTTTGTAATGTAATATGGATTCCCGCTAAAAGATTGCGGGAATGACAAAAAAATGGAATGATGACAAATGGGGCAGGATAGACAATAGAATATCTGACAATGTCATTCCCGCAATCTTTTAGCGGGAATCTAATTTAATATGCCTTGTTAATAAAATTTGTGGGTAGAAAAAAATGTAGGGGTAGGTCGTGACCTGTCCGAGACAAAATTTTATAGGGATTTACCAATGTTTAATGTTAGAAATATTGATAAAGTTTTAGTTCTTGTCTTTCTTGTTTTATTAATTTTTGGGATATTAACATTATATAGCGCGTCCAGTCAAAAACAAGCAGATACAGGTATAAATTTTGTTTTTACTCAGGGGATATGGATTTTTGGAGGCTTGTTTCTTGTTTGTTTGATTACGAATATACGGTATAATTTATTTTTAAGCATTGCATATATCCTTTATGGTGTGCAGATTATTTTTTTGATCAGTGTATTAGTAACTGGTAAAATGGCTTTAGGCGCTCAGCGCTGGATTAGTATCGGGGGCTTAAGTTTTCAACCTTCGGAATTTGCAAAAATAATTATTATCTTAACATTAGCAAGAATGATTGGCGATAATCCTCAGAAATTAAAAACAATTAAAGGGTTGATTGCTCCTGTTTTAATTACTTTGCTCCCAATGGTTTTAATTTTTAAACAGCCTGACTTAGGCACAGCTATAGTTTTTTTACCTGTTTTTCTTTCTATGGCCTGGGTGGGTGGGGTGAGATTAAAATATTTTTTAATTACAATTTTTTCTGGAGTTTTATCTGTGCCGTTTTTTTGGTATTTTTTAAAGGATTAT
>QNCH01000233.1 GCA_003645745.1 Candidatus Omnitrophota bacterium | reverse complement strand
CTGTGCTGTAGATTGGAACGTTCTGATTGAGCCAAACCGCAGGCGCAGCTTGCTGCGTTGAGGATTTGGCGAATGAAGAACGTTTCAAAATGCGGTGCAGGGGGACGTCCTAAAATTGCAAACCTATTACGTTTGGGTATAATACTGCTTTTTTTGCTCAATATCATCCCTGCGAAAAACAAACCTGCAATTAAACCTAGAAATGCAGCAATTGATTTTGTGCAGACTAATGCGGCAAATAAAATTATAAGAATAACTCCATCCAAAGATGCCTGCCGCAATTTTTTATTTTTAACATTATCTAAAACACAACCGCAAATTATCCCGCACCACATAATTAAATAGCCAGCCAACAAATTAGGGGCGCCAAACCATGAAACTACTCTCTTCTGTCTTAGTAATTCTAACGCGTAAAAACCTGTTGCAGAAATTTCAGACAAAGGAATTTGCTCTAAAATATAAGCAAATCCAAAAAAATACTGGTATAAAGCGCGCAGAGCAATAAATAAACAAACAAATTTGCCAGCAGAAATTAAAAATTTAATCTCTTTTTTTCTCTGACTGAGCATAAAAGTAAAAACACTCAATGCAACAAATAAATCCATTAAACATTGATACGTATTAAACCTATTCACAGAAAAAAAATAAGAAATAGATGTTATGCCTGCAAACAAAGCACTTAAAATAAAAATACGCCTATTAATAGACAACTTGTGATAAATAAGCATATAAATTAAAATTAAAGCGCAAAGAAAAAAATTAAAACCTATTGCAAAGCAAGGATATAAATCGCGGCAGATCAACGGAAATAAAGATATAAGCAATAAAATTAAATACTTCATTCCTTATCTTCTATCTTTTTTAAAATAAGCTCTCTTTTTTTTAAAGCTCTAATAAAAAAAGGCAGGCTAAAAAAAATACTTAAAATAACTTTTGGCGCGAAAAATAAACAATAAAGCCAGAGCTTTAATTCATAAAATAAAATATAAGGTAGATTAAGCAAAAAAGAGCATACTCTGTCATTTTTTATAATTGTCAAATATCTGTTTCTAACAACATTTTTCTTTAAATCATTACTTAACCAGGCGAAATTATATGCTTGTAAAAATTTCCAGCGCGGTTTACGGATTTTTGCACTAGCGCCGCGTAAATGGTATGCAACAGCCTTTGGAGTATAAAAAGCCTCCCAGCCTAAATTGTAAGCTCTCCATGATAAATCAAGGTCTTCATAGAACAAATGATAATCATTGTCTACATATTGCCCCTGATCAAGCACGATATCCTCTAACATTTCCCTGCGGTATAAGACTGCTGCGCCGCAAGCACCAAAAACAACTCCAGGCAGATTAAACTGCCCCTTATCTAAAGCATTATAGCCTCGTTCTAACGGCGACCTGTTTTTAGATAAAAATTGTCCGGTAGTGTCAATAGTCTGTTTATCCATACGCAAAATTTTTCCGCAAGCAATGCCGACATTTAAATTTACCTGCAAGACCAAAGTCAGCTGGCTGAGAAAATCCTGCTCTAAAATAACATCATCATTAAGCAAAAGGATATTTGTCTTTATTTTTGAAAGCATAACCTGATTTTGTAAATAAGTTAATGATAATTTGTCAGGATTGCCGATATACTCAAGAGCAAAAGAATAATCTTTGGGAAGATTTAGTCCAGGATTTAAAAAGCTGTCATAAATAACAATTGCCTGCTGCGGCTTCAATACTTGTTTATCTATAGACAACAATAATAACCGCAAGTTATCTATACCTCTTTGTGTACTAGTAATTATAGCTGTTACTGGTTTATACATTCCACTTTTCCCTTGATCAATTCACACTCTTTTTTTAATATTTTTCATAATCTGTAAAATTTTCAACACAATTAAATCTATAACCGCTTTTAAAACCACCTTAAAACTCCCGCCAGTTTGTTTCCCAGCTCTACGTGGGAAATGAGTTACCGGCACTTGTTTAACTTTAAATCCTTTTAATCTAGCTTTTAACAACATTTCCGCATAAATGATTCCTCCTGTACTCATAATCTTTTCAGAAGCGAAAATTTCTCTTTTAAATAGTTTAAACCCGCAGTTCACATCATTTACCTTTAAGCCCAAAAAAAACTAAACTTGTATAAAATTTACCCAGTATACGCCGATAAAACGAATCTTCCCGCCTAATTCTATATCCTAAAACTATAGCAAATTCAGGAATATAAGCACATAACAGATTAAGTTCATTAATCTTAAATTGGCCGTCAGCATCCATAAAAAAAATATATTCAAATTTTGCCTGCTTTAATCCTGAGATTAAAGCCTGGCCATAACCAAGATTCTGTGGATGAGTAATTAATTTCAAATAAGAAATTTTTGTTTTTAGCTCATCAATAATATGATTAGTTTTGTCTCTGCTGCCATCATCAACAATAATCAATTCATACTCTATAAATAATTTTTCTTTAAACAAAAAATCAGCAATTTCTAAGACAACCTGTTTAATACTACTTGCTTCATTATATGCAGGCAAAATAATACTCAAACATTTTTCTGATTTTTGCAAATTTATTTTATTCATTTCAAGCTTAACGCTATACTCAAACGTAATTGGTTTCTAATTTTATGACATTCCCCTGCTCCCTGCACTGCATCTTGAAACGTTCATCATTGGCAAATCATTAGGAGCAGCAAGCTGCGCCTAAGGTTTGACTTAG
>QNCH01000232.1 GCA_003645745.1 Candidatus Omnitrophota bacterium | reverse complement strand
TGAAATATAGCGATGGATTATTTTTAAAGATTGCGCGTGAAGTCGCTCAAGGTTATAAAGGCAGGATTGAATTTGAAGATAGAATCGTTGACAATATGTGTATGCAGCTTGTGCAAAAACCTGAATTATATGATGTGCTTGTTTTGCCTAATTTATATGGAGATATATTGTCTGATTTATGCGCTGGCCTTGTTGGAGGTTTAGGAGTTGCCCCAGGCGCTAATATTGGCGAAAATTACGCGATTTTTGAGGCTACACACGGCAGTGCTCCTAAATATAAGGGTAAGAATAAAGTTAATCCCTGCGCAATGATTCTCTCAGGTGTTTTGATGTTAGACTATTTGAAAGAAGAAAAAGCAGCCAGAGTGTTAGAGCAGGCATTTTCGGATGTAGTTAAACAAGGTAAAACAGTTACTTATGATTTTAAGCAGGATAGATTTGACCCAAAAGCTGTAGGCACAAGAGAAATGGCAGACGCGATTATTAACAGAGTAAAAGAATTAAAATCATAATAGGTGTTGTCAATTGTCTGAGAAATTATTGATAATTCCTATGTTAAATTAGATTGAAATATTATCATACCGAATTATAGTTGTCTGCGGTACGCAGGTTTATGGCATTTTAGTGATTAATAAACGGGCGGACGCAAGGCCCCCCCCTACCAGTATCTAATGAAAAAATATCTGATTATTATTTTTACAATTAGCTTTAGCGGATTTGCCCTATATCAACATCTATTCACAAAAAGTATTACTGATGAAATGTTTTTAATGGGGTCTAAGGCAAAGATTACAATTGTTGGTAATAATGTCAAGCTAAGTAGAGAAGCTATGTGCAAGGCATTTCGCATTTTGAATAAATTGGATAAAATGATGAGTTTTTTTTCCGCACAAAGTGAACTTGCAAAAATTAATCTATCTGCGATTAAATCTCCGGTGATTTTGAGCAAAGATATGTATACAATAATTAAAGCTGGTTTAAATTATTCAGAATTTACGTATGGGGCATTTGATTTTACTGCTGCTTCATTAGGTAGGGAGAATGGTTATAAAACTATAATTTTAGATTCAGAAGAGCAAACTGTATATTTTGCTGACCCGCGAATAAAAATTGACCTTGGCGGTATTGTTGTGGGTTATGCAATTGATTGTGTAGTAGAGTGTTTTAAAGAATTAAAAATTACTAATTTTCTGATTGATGTTGGCGGTGATATATATGTTTCCGGAAAAAATAAAGAGAAGCGTTTTTGGCAAATAGGCATACGCAATCCCTTAAAACAGGATGAATTGATCGAACAAATAAGTTTAATTAATCAAGCAGTAACCACATCAGGCAATTATCTAAAACAACATATTATTGACCCTAAGTCAAAAGAGCCTGCGCAGAGTAATATTTTGAGTATTACAGTTATTGCCAAGAAATGCATAGATGCTGACGCGTTAGCCACTGCTTTTTTTGTAATGGGAAAAGATAAAACCGAGGAATTTTTAAAAAAATATCCTGAGATTAAAACAATATTAGTTTTGCATAATGGGAGTGTGCTAAAACTGAATTTTTAATTCTAAATAAATTTTTTCAATATACTCAAACTTATTACGTTTGAGTATAGTTATGACTACACTGAGTAGAAGGAAGAAAATAAAAAAATGAAAGAAAACAAAAAAACAATTTTTCAGGATGTTTGCCCAACAGATAAGACATATAAAGAATGGGATATGTTAGGGTTTAATTTTATTTTGGATAATTTTTTACATGTTTTGAGAGAAATCGAGCCTCCAATGACGATTGGGTTATATGGGCAGTGGGGTAGTGGCAAAACATCTATGTTACAAGGCTTGGCTGAAGAGTTGAAGAAGGAGCATTGTTTTGTTGTGTCTTTTGATGCGTGGAAGTATAGAAAAGAACAAGATTTAATGTTGCCATTGCTCTGCAAGATAAGGAATACAATTTTGTTACAAAAAAAGGAACCTTTAGATAAAATTCCAGTAGTATTAGAGAAGATATTTTTTAATTTAACTACGCAAATGTTAAAAAATAAAACTGGTGTTGACTTTCATCAGTTAATGAATGATGGAAAAAATAGATATGAAACGTATGTAGATAATGTTGATCAGATTGAAGGCGAATACAAAAATTTTATAGAAGATTTAGTTAAGGATAAGAAATTGTATGTTTTTATTGATAATCTTGACCGTTGTTTGCCAGATATTGTTGTTAATCTTTTAGAAGATATTTCTTCTTTCCTGTCGATTAAAGGTGTGCCTTGTGTTTATTGTCTTGTGATGGACAAAAATAATGTTATAAAAGCAATAAATCATCGCTATCCTGATTTTAATGGCGTACATTATTTAGAAAAAATTGTGCAAATTGGCTTATCAATGCCAAAGCTGGGGGATGGGCATAAAACAGAATGGAGACAATTTTTCCAAAAACGCTATATGAAAGCAATAAATTCTGAACACGCGTCATTGTTTGGACATGACTCAATCAGTGTGTTTAAGGAGCTGGAAAAAATAAAAGGTATTTATACTGAAGACGGGCTTTTAAATAATGCACGGAGGATTGAGCGTTTTATTAATAAATGGCTTGTCTTATGTGCGATGAAACGAATTGGCCATACTGAAGATGTAGGCAACGTTTGCTTATATGTTTTTGGTATACTTTTAAAAGAATATTTTCCTGTTGCCTATAATGAAATAAAAGATG
>QNCH01000231.1 GCA_003645745.1 Candidatus Omnitrophota bacterium | reverse complement strand
TTTTTACCTGAAGCAATCAATTTCTTTAAATTTTTTGCCCTTTCATTCTTAGAAAATAATGCCTTTTCCTCTAACTCAGCAGCAGCCTTACCGTTATTTATACTTGCAATTTTAACTTTATTCTTTTTAACTGCCTTTTTCATATTGACATCTGCTCCTTTATTAAGTAGCTATATTCTCTTAATAAATTATTCGCCCCATCCTGGGAGCTCATCGATATTTGCCGCTGTAAAGCATCTAACTTAACTTGAATACTATCTTTTTTTATCTTACGAACACAATCGGTAAAACTCTTTCCCTTATCTTTAATACCAAAGTCTTCCGCCAATATCCTGCAGACAAACCTATTTAACGCGGAGTTATCTGTCCTTTGCAGAGATATCGCTATATTTTTAGCATTAACGTTATCTACAAACAAATATTTCATAATCTCCTTGATGACAGGATTTTTAAAATCATCGTATTTAAGATTTTTCTTCACTTTTTCAAGCATTTTTAAATCATTCAACAATAAAGCAACCAACATTTCTTCAGCTGAACTAATAGTTTTGTGTTTATTAAATATCTGTGTGTTTAAAAAATTTTTATTATCTATAACAGACGTTTTTATTTTCTTTAATTCATTCAACAATACCTGTTCAGAAACAAAAAGTTTTTCTGATAACTGCGTTATATAAGCAGCTCTTACCACTGCATCGCTAATCTTATTTATTGTGGACAACATTTCAAAAGCAATTAATGCTTTCTCTTCAGGAATATCCTGACTATATTTAGAAAATAATATTTCTAATTTATAATCAAATAAAGTTTTTGCCTGCTTAACTATCTGATAAAATTTTTCCCTACCATAATTACGCACATAGGAATCAGGATCATCTTCATTGTTAAGCCTTACAATTTTTACATTCATTCCTGCGTCAAGCAATACATCCAAACTACGTAAAGTCGCATTCTGTCCCGCTTCATCCGCGTCAAAAATAATTACCACATTTTTTGTGTATCTTTTCAAAACCAATATTTGTTCTAACGTAAATGCAGTGCCAAGAGACGCGACTATATTTTTAAAACCTGCCTGAAAAGGGACAATGAAGTCTAGGTATCCTTCAACAACAACAACATAATCTAACTGCTGAATAAATTCTTTACTGAAATTAAATCCATAAAGGATGTTCCCTTTTTTATAAATTTCAGTTTCCGGAGAATTTATATATTTTGCCTGTTTGATATTATTGTCATGCGGTGATAATTTCGAAAAAACCCTTCCCCCAAAACCAACAATCCTGCCTTGCCTGTTTGAAATCGGAAACATAATCCGATTTCTGAAACGATCATATAATTTTTTACTTGAACTACTAATTACAAGGCCTGATTTTAAAATAAGTTCATCACTCAAATTATGCTGACGCAAAAAACTTAACAAACCATCCCAACAATTAAGCGCGAATCCTATTTTAAAATTCTTAATGCCCTGAACATCTAATCCTCGCCCAGACAAATATTTACGCGCAGATTCAGCCAACGCGCTCATTGCTAAATTCCGAAAAAAATACTCTGATGATAACTCATTTATTTTATACAACGCAGCAACAACTGAACATGAAACTTCATCTTTTGTATTTAACGCTATATTTATCCCTGCTTTCTCTGCGAGAAAACTCACTGCTTCAGGAAAATTTAAACGCTCAATTTTCATTATAAAACTAAACACATTTCCGCCAACGCCGCAGCCAAAACAATGAAAAATTTGTTTTTCTTCATTCACCATAAACGAAGGCGTTTTTTCCTGATGAAAAGGACAAACCGTTTTATAATTTTTACCAATTTTTTTCAGCGGAATATATCCTGAGATTATTTCTACAATATTACACCGCTGCTGAATCTCTTCTAATATATGCGCTGAAAACTTAGCCATTCTCCTTGTCCATCTGTTTAAGGCTTGTCATATACTCAATTAACACATTACGACTCTTGCTCTGTAGATGATAATTGATTTATTGTGTATTCATTCATATCTATTTCAAATTCCGTGGCCAAATTCTCAGGGACAAATTTAATTAAATAATTATATACATTTGGAACTATTTTAATTATCTTAGCGCCGCTCAATGAACATTCCCACAAACTTTTTTGCACATATGTAAAAGGCAAACTACTCAACAGTACAAAAATCATACTTGTAAATAAAAACGCGCGTACTATAGCAATTAGCCCTGATGCTATTATATTTACTGGTGATAAAATTTTTATTTTAACTATAATGTTCAGTAATTTTCTTAAAAACCAAAAAGCAAAAAAAACTATAATAAAAATTCCGCAGACAAAAAACTGCCGCAAAAGCCAACCAGGCAAAAAAAACCGCGTTTCTCCTAAAGTCTTCCAAAAATACAACCCCAGTATTATGCTAATTAAGGTTGCACATAATTTAAATACTTCAGTAAAAAATCCGCGTTTTAAACCTGAATACCCAATTCTTATAAAAAAAAACCCCGCAATAAGGTCTATCCAATTAAAATTTATCATTAAAATATAATTTCTATAAAGGTATTTTTATTATAACATATAAATACATAGTTGTCAAGGGCTGGCAACGTACCCCAACTCCTAAATAGAAATTCCAAAATGCTTTTTCAACAAATTTTGACTAATTTTTCCAAAAAAGAACAAGGCCATGTTAATCTATGTTCTTATTATTCCAACAAAGAGCTACTGT
>QNCH01000230.1 GCA_003645745.1 Candidatus Omnitrophota bacterium | reverse complement strand
TGAAAAATAGTAAAATAATAAAGAATAAGCCGCAGCAGTTAATTGATGATTTAGATTGTCTGCCATGGCCATTGCGCGAACAATTGCCGCTTGATAAGTATCTTGATGCTCCTGGTGGGATACCACTACCCTGTGCTACAATGTGGGCAAGCAGAGGTTGTCCATTTAAATGCACTTTTTGTTTATGGCCGCAGATAATGTATCGCGGCAGTATCTACAGAGCAAGAAAAGTGAAGAATGTTGTTGATGAAATGGAGTATTTAGTTAAAAAACTTGGGTTTAAATCAATATATTTTGATGATGATACATGGAATGTTGGCAGACAAAGAATAGTTGAGTTTTGTTCTGAGCTGCAAAAACGCAGGCTAAAAATCCCATGGGCAATTATGGCCAGGGCGGATCTTATGGATGATGAGCTTTTGCGAATAATGCGTAAGTCAGGACTTTTTGCGGTAAAGTATGGAATAGAATCCTCTTCTCAGAAACTTGTTGATAATATTCAAAAAGGCCTTGATCTTAAAAAAGCATGGCAAGTTATAAAATATACACAATATTTAGGCATCAAAATACATCTTACCTTTACTTTTGGCCTGCCAGGTGAAAATAAAAAAACTATAACTGAAACAATAAAATATGCCTTGAAATTAGACCCAACTTCTGTGCAATTTTCTCTTGCTACTCCTTTTCCAGGTACAAAATTTTATGAACAAATGGATAAAGCCGGCTATATTTTGACTAAGCAATTAGAAAAATTTGATGGCAATCATAGTAGTGTAATCAGGACGGATACATTATCTGCCAAACAGTTACAACAGGCAAAAGATAGGGCATATTTAGAATGGAACCAACATTGTAAACTAAAATACTGCAGGAAATGCTGTTGGAAATTTTGTAAAAAAGCAGTTAGTTTTTTATTAAGAGCAGCATTTTTTTTATTACAGAAGATTAAATCTATTTTAGTTAGAGTCCCTGCTATTCCAGTTACTGATTCAGTCTCTGATTGCGAAAAAATAGAAAGTATTAGTCTCGCGGATATAAAATTAATTTTTGTTAAAGGTAGAGTAGAGTTATATTGGAAAAATCATAAAATTACCAAGGATGTGGGTTTAAATACTTCTTTATATTGCGGAGGTAACTGGACTGATTCTTCAAAAGCAAAATGGAAGATAGAAAAGCAGAAAGAAAATAAAGTGAGTATATACTTAGCCTGGGATAATTCTCCTGCGAGACAAAAATGGGAAATAAATATAATGCCTGATCAAACCATCTTATGGAAGGTTAAGATTTATGTAGAAAAAGATCTGGAAATTCTTGAATATAAAGCAGGTATTATGCTGCAGGAGGGTTATAACAGTTGGAAGGATGATTTAGGAATTGGGCTTTTTCCACGTATAACCGGCTGGGAGGAAATAGAATTATATAATTCTAAAACGCGGAGTTTATACGTAATGGCAAATTTATATTTACCCGAGTTAGAGCTAAAATTAGCCTCTGATGTGGCAATTCATACTTATGCCCAAATACAAAATACTAATAAAGATATAAAAGCGCGTATTTTACAAATGCGCCGTTTCAGAGTGGACAGGTTTGTTCCTGCTAAGAGTGATTGTTTTTATCTGGAAATTAAGCTAAAAGGTAAAAATGTTGCTCCGCAATCTATCGCTAATTATAAAAAACGTGTACCTTTTAAATTTATCAAGGAAAAAGTAGGAGAAAAAGGAATTTTGTACGTTCTCAATAGAATTTTCCATAATCTGCATCCTAAAAAGGTAAATGATTTTTATCTTGATATCCTTGGAGTTTTAGATACTAATTATGCTTACAAAGGGCCGTCTTTTGTCCAAATAGATCTGACGAATAATTGTAATAATAATTGTATAGGTTGTTGGTGTAATTCTCCGCTTTTAAAAGACAGGCGAATTAGCCAAATTGTTAAATCTCAGACTTTGCCTCTATCAGTTGTAAAAAAATTGCTCGATGAATTGGCGCTAATGGGCACAAAAGAAATTTATTTAGCCGGCGGCGGTGAGCCGTTTATGCATCCGCAAATATTAGAAATTGTTAAATATATAAAAGCAAAAGGCCTGCGTTGCTATATTAATACTAATTTTACCTTACTTAATGAAGATATGGTTAAAAGTTTAGTTGATCTGGGAGTAGATAACCTTATTGTTAGTGTCTGGGCCGGCACAGCGAAAGTATATTCAGATACGCATCCGAATAAAAATGAAGCTATGTTTTATCAAATAAAAGGTATGTTAAAATTACTTAACGCTTTAAAAAATAATAATTTCTCGCATAATAAACCGCAAACTAATATTTATAATGTCATTTCTAATTTAAATTATAAAGATTTAGAAGCAATGTTTGATTTTGCTTTAGAAACTGGCGCTGATTCGCTTGAATTTACAGTGATTGACACAATTCCCGGAGCTACTGACAAGCTTTTATTAACTGAGCAGCAAAGACAGGTTGTTTTGCAGAGTTGTGAAAAAATAAAGCAAAGACTTTTAAAAGAAAAAATTAATGTTCAACAGTTCGCGCAATTCATCAGGCGTATGCAAAGTAGAGTTGCTGATGAAGCAAATTACGACGAAGATATTTTAGCGGAAATGCCTTGTTATATTGGCTGGCTTTTTGCCCGTATATTAGCAGACGGCAACGTTAATTTTTGTTTAAAGGCGCATCGCATACCTGTGGGGAATATTTACG
>QNCH01000229.1 GCA_003645745.1 Candidatus Omnitrophota bacterium | reverse complement strand
ATTTCTGGCTGTTTCATTTCTGGCTGTTTCATTTCTACGCCAGCCTTATCAATTACAACAACTCTTGTGTTTACTCCTGTTTGCCTAAAACTTTCCTTGCCTTTAAATAAGCCTGCTTCTAACTTTTCAGAATATCCCCCTACACTATCAAGCCATTCCCTGAATTCTACTGCTTTTGCGTCTGATCTATAAAACGGAGCTTCACTCATAATTGAAACAACTTTGCCGTTAGGATTTAATAATGAATATGCGTGTTTTACGTGGTCAATATCCTGTAATTTTTCAAAAGGCGGATTCATTATAATTTTGTCATACTTTTTTGTTATTTGTAAAAAATCATCGCCAGTAACATTAAAATCTTTAAGTTTTAATAAATTTTGTAATGATATCATTTTTTCTACAACATCAATTTTATTTTTAGGATGTTGTGCCTGAATTACTTCTGCTAAGTCTCCCTTTCCAGCGGAAGGCTCTAAAATAATATCATTAGGTTGTATATCAGCAAGTTCTACTAATTTATTACCTGTAGTTTTAGGAGTAGGGAAGAAACCTTGTATTTTAGCACCAATCAAATTTTGTTCGGCTTTTTTTATTGCTTTAGTTTTTTCATCAATTACTGGTGCTTGATTACCAATATTCTGTAATAATTCTTTAACCTTGTCATATTGATATTGACCTTTAATACCAGCTTTTTTAATGCGTTCATATCTGGCGATGTCAGATTTTATTTGAGATATTGTCCACTTGTTTTGCCCTGATTTTTCAGCAATTTTTAATATTTCTTTTACAACTGGGATTTGTGATTCTTTTAAAACTTCTCTATATTGTTGATATCCTGAAAAAACATATCCTAATTTTTCTCTTAAATCAACAATTCCTTTTTTGCCTTTTAACTTTTTTATAATGTCCAATAATCCCCAAACACTAAGCTCAGGAACCTTTTTGTTTGTTAAAATATATTCAACTTGTGCCTTAGTCGTAACACCTGTTAATTCTTTTGGTAATGTGTTTTGTTCAATAGCGTCTGCAATGCCATATAAAACGGATTGAATTTTAGCTAATTTTTCTCCATCTTCTTGCATACTATCAGCTATTCTTGCCCTTCTTGCAGTTAAGTTTTGCTGGGAAATAGCAGGATTTAGCTTAGAATTAATTTGTTTCTGCATAACATTTGCCACTTTGCGAATTTTTATCGCTAATCGGGGGTCACTTTTCTTTGCAGGTTCCTTAATTTCAGGTTCAGTCTTAACAGTTTCAGGCTTAGTCTTAACGGTTTCAGGCTTAGCAGGCTTATATAAATCTCTTTTTTCCCATAAAGGTTTTAATACCGCCGTTCTTTCTTCTGCGCTGCTTATATCCCTAAAAGCTGCCTTATTTATTTTTCTCCATTTATCAAGATAAGTTTTCCAATCGGTAACAGATTCTATCTCTTTTTTAATATCTTCTATTGGCTGCTTAATTTTAGGCTCTAATTTGACTTCTGCGGGCATTTTAGGTCTAAAGGTTGTAATAGGTTGAATAGGCGTTATTTTTGCCGCAGGCGTTGGCTCAGGCGCTAAAAAAACAGGTTTTGTTGTTGTTGGCGGTGTTGTAGATGTATTTATAATGATATTTTTAATGTTTTGGATGATTTTATTTTTGTTCCGCCTTAAAACATCAATGCTTTTGTTTATTTCAAAAGGTGTCTTTTTTAAAGGTTTTGCATTTGTCCAAGCTTTGTAAGTTTCTATATCCGCAAATTTTTGAGCCTGTCCTCTTTCTACCCCTGCCGCAACTAAATTGTCAGTTAATTCATCTTTAAAGATGTTTAATTTTGTTCCCTGTATTTTATTGTAACGCTGTAAAGCTTTAAATTTTAATGTAGGGATAGTATTTAAAGCCCAAACGGTTGGAGATGTGGCATAATCGGCTAATTCTCTTATAAACATACTTTGTAATTTTCCTTCAAATTCTCCTATCTTGCTAAAAGGAAATAATTTTGGCGATATTATGCCAAAAGGAGTACGTTTCAATATTTTTTCAAGCCTTGTTTCTGGAATATCGCTAAAAGTAATAAGCTCTTTATCGTCTAATGTTTTTGATAATTTTCGCCGAGGATATGTTTCTATGCGAGTATATAAATCTAATCCTTTTTTAGCTCCTGCTTTTACAACTCCAAAAAATTCTTTTAAAGGTATTTGCCCCGCCGCAGGAAATGCAGTTTGAAACATTGATTGAGCAAAGCTATCTTTTGGTTTTGTTTGCGCGGGGAGCTTAGTATTAGATAATTTATTAATATCAAACTTTGGAAGTTTAGTATTAGATAGTCTATTTGCATCAAATACTGGCAAAGCTATTGCGTTTTGTGTTGAAAAAGGATTTAAGGCGCTTAAGTCAAATCTATTTTTAATTTCCTGTAATCTATTTTTCCATCCTTCTTTGTATTGTTCATAAGTTGCAGGTTTTTCTCTAATTAGGCGATTGTTATGCTGTTGCCTTTCGTTTATATAATCTGATAAAAAATCCTTTTTCCCTCTAATTTTTATCCACTCATTTATTTTTTTAAATGTTTCTTTACCTAAAATTCCATCCTGTTTTGCGCCAACAATTGTTTGTATTCCTCTTATTGCTTTAGACGGTCCTGCATTAAAACCATAATCAAAAGCTAAATCTTTTAATTCATTAGGCAATTGATTTATTTTAGGTTTTTTATAAAATTCTTTATATGCAATTT
>QNCH01000228.1 GCA_003645745.1 Candidatus Omnitrophota bacterium | reverse complement strand
CAAGACAAAAAAAAAGTTGGATGTTGCGGCAAATATTATTATCAGCCCTTCATATACAAAAGATATTGCTTTACAAATTAAAAAGATGTTGTCAAAAAATTTGCTATCTGGAATTTATCACATTGCTAATGATGGACAGTGTTCCTGGTATGAGTTTGCTACGGAAATTTTTAAACAAGCAGGGATTTCTGTGCGAGTAAATAAAAAAATCGAAACCGCTGATAGTTGCGCTACTCAACGTCCGCTTTACTCAGTGCTTAGTAGCGCAAAACTTCCTCATTTAAGAACATGGCAGGAAGCTTTGGCGGATTATTTGAAAAATAGAAGGAAAAAATGATGAGGTATCTTTTCGGTATAGGCTATATTTATATATACTCAAACCTATTACGTTTGAGTATAAAGTAAATGAACAGGCTATAGCTTGTTTGTCTTGATCGTATAAATTATGTTTTTATAGGAGGAAAAGATGATTTTAGTTACTGGAGGGGCTGGTTATTTAGGGTGTGTTTTAATAGAGCAATTGCTTAAGCAGGGTAAGAAGGTTAGAGTCTATGATAAACTTTATTTTGACAGCATGGGCTTAGATAAATTTAAAAATAAAATTGAATTAGTACAGGGAGATGTGCGTGATTTTGACGAGCGGGTTTTAGACGGCATACAAGCTGTTGCGCATCTCGGTTCTTTAAGCAATGATCCAACTGCAGAATTTGATCCGCAAGCGAATACTGCGATAAATTACCAGGGAACTTTAAATTTAGCGTGTGCTTGTAAGAAAAAACGGATAAAAAAATTTACTTTTGCTTCAACTTGCGCTATAACCGGTTTTCATCCTGTTGGGTTTGTAACTGAAGATACGGAACCTAATCCACAATCTGAATATGCGTTGTCAAAGTTAAAGGCAGAGCAGGTATTACAAAAAATGGCAGATGAAAATTTTTGCCCGGTCATTTTGCGTCAAGCTACGTTGTATGGATTTTCTTCGCGGATGCGCTGGGATTTGGTAATTAATACATTTGTTAAGGATGCTTTTTACAAAGGCAGACTTAATGTTTTTCATGGTGGAGATATGTGGAGGCCTTTGGTTAGTGTACAGGACACTGCTTTGGCGCATATTTTGTGTTTGCAAGCTCCAGAAGAAAAAGTACGCGGGGAGATATTTCATATAGTTTTTAAAAATTTTCGTATTTTAGAGCTTGCGCATAGAGTAAAAGAAATTTTAAGGCCGTATCTTCCGGTAGAGGTAGATGTAGTCTTTGGGGCAACTGAATACAGAAGTTATTCAGTTGCAGGAGAAAAAATAGATACTGTTTTGGGTTTTAAACCGAGTATAGACATAAAAGAAGCTGTTTTAGAAATTTATCAAATTTTGACTAAAGGAGAATACGCAGATTTTAATAATCCTAAATATTATAATATCCAATGGATGCGGCTTCTTTCAGAAATGGAAAAGAGGCTTGAAAAAATAGGCAAGGTTTTATGAACAAATGCTTTTAACTATAATCATCCCCTATTACAATGCTCCGGACAAAATATTGCAATGCTTAGACGCATTAGATAATTGTTATTTTCCTGAAAAATTTGAAGTTATTGTGGTTGATGACGGCTCTGATGTTTCCATAGAGCAAGCTATTACTGAGTATCAGCCGGATAATTACAAGTTGCGGGTTTTTCAAAATCAGCATTACGGCCAGTCTGCAGCAACAAATTTTGGCATTAAGCAGGCGCAAGGTGAGTTTGTGCTTTTGTTTGCCCAGGATATGCTGGCTGATAAAAATTTGCTTTGTTCACATTTAGAAATTTTTGAGCAAAAGCAGAACAGTAGCCTTGCTTTATTGGGTTATATGCCGTTTTCCCGGAAATTTCAGAATAATGATTTTTTAGATTTTTTACTTACCGGCCCTCAGTTTGCTTTTCAAGGTTTGAAACAGGGTGATTATCTTGAGCCTGGAAAATATTTTTATGCTCCGAATATTTTTATGCGCCGTGATTTTTTGCTTGAAAATGGTTTATTTGACCAAGAAATGCAGTATGGATTTCAGGATTTGGAATTAGGGTATCGGTTGGGCAAAAAAGGCTTGAATTTGGTTTTTAATAAAAATGCGGTTGCTTATCATTTACATAAAATAGATCTGGAAAGTTTTTGCGCAAAGCTAAAAATAATGGGCAAAATGGCAGTTGTTTTGCATCAGAAACATCCGCAATTAAAAGACGCGCGGTATATTGCGTTTCTTTTAGATTTAAATAATAATCAGGATGTGATAAAATACGCGAAAGAGCTTTTAAATTTTGTTGAGCAGAAAAAACAGGTTGACAAGTTGTGTTTAAACGCGCTTGTGTTAGAGCTTGCTAAGAGTAAAGAGCCTGTGCTTTGCAATATTTATCAGGTGCTGACTAAAATCAGCGTTTTTGCTGATAAAGGTTATGATTTAAATGATGATTTTTTTAAGATAGAGAAAAAAATGAAATTTATTTTATATAAATTGATTTGTTCTGCTTATTTCGCGCAAGGTTATTTTGGCAAGGGGATGTTATGAGCGCAAGAAAGAAAATAATTCAGGATGCATTACGGTTAAAACCAGCTGAACGGTTTATTCTTGTTGAAGCGTGGGTTGAAGAAGCGACAAAACGGTTAGAGGCATATAAAGCTGGCGAGCTTGAAACAATATCATTTGATGATATGTTTAAAAAAGGCGCAGTATGAAGATTATACTCAAACGTAAT
>QNCH01000227.1 GCA_003645745.1 Candidatus Omnitrophota bacterium | reverse complement strand
TGCTTGCAGGGAATCCATAACAATCTAAAATTTGTAATCTGTAATTTGTAACATTATTACGGGTTTGATAAATCAACCCCCTACGGATAATATTTTTGTTCACCAACAGTTCTCGGTCTGTGTCTACAAAATTTTGTATCCACACAACAATTTGAAATTTGAAATTAAAAAAGAAGCGGAGCAATATATACTCAAACGTAATAGGTTTGCAAAAATTAGGCGTTTTCCTGTGCCCTAGATTGGGACGTTCTGACCTAAGACAAACCGCAGGCGCAGCTTGCTGCGTTGAGGTTTGGCGAATGAAGAACGTTTCAAGATGCAGTGCAGGGAAATGTCATAAAATTACAAACCAATTGCGTTTGAGTATATAATTAATTATGTTACAAAATCCAAATAATTTTCTTTATTTATTATTTTAAATTCAGCATTGTTGTATGTCTTTTTCCATAATTTTGGTTCTTCGCGCTTTTTAGAGCTCCATTTAATTTCATAGCCAAAAAGTTTGCCTCCAATGTCTTCAATATAATCAATCTCCTGCTTGTGCTGAGTTCTCCAGAAATATGAATTTAAATCATTTTGATGATTACTATTATATTTAATTCTTTCTGTAATCATAAAATTTTCCCAGAGCGCCCCAACATCCTGCCGCAAATCCAGCTGATTAGAATTATTGATAATCGCGTTTCTCACTCCATTATCATAAAAATAAATTTTACGCAATTTTCTCAATTCTGTACGCAAATTTCTGCTAAAAGGATTTAAACGAAAAATAATAAATGCTTTTTCTAATATCTGGATATATTTAGCCACTGTCTTTTTATCAATTCCCACTACATTTGCCAGCTCATTATAACTGACTTCATTGCCTATCTGAAGCGCTAGAGCCTGCAATAACTTTTTTAAAATTTCAGAATCTTTTATTTCCTGAAATCTAATCACATCTTTATATAAGTAACTTTTCGCGATACTTTTTAAATTCATCCATGCTCGCGGCCTATTTTTAACAATCTCAGGGTATAAACCAAAAATCATTCTGTCCTTAAGCAATCTTTTGATTTCTATTTTAGAATAAACCTGCGCTAATTCTTCAAGAGAAAATGGATATAAAAAAAATTCATATTTTCTGCCAGTTAATGGCTCTGAAATCTCATTGGATAATTCAAAAGAAGATGATCCTGTGGCAACAATTTGAATTTTGGGGAAATTATCAACAATTAATTTAAGCGTTAACCCAATATTACGCACCCTTTGCGCTTCATCAACAATAATAAACTGCTTATTGCCTAAAAATGACTTCAGCTCAGTAGAAGTTCTGTTATAAAGAGCTTCTCTGACATCTGGTTCATCACAATTTAAATATAAAGATTTTTCTTTATATTTTTTCTCAATTTCTTTTGCTAAAGTTGTTTTTCCTACTTGTCTGGCACCATAAATAACAATAATTTTCTCTTTAAACAAACAAGATTCTATATATTTCTGAATAGTTCTTTTAATTAACATTAGCTTATACTCAAACGTAATTGATTTGTAATTTTATGACATTCCCCTCACGCTGCATCTTGAAACGTTCTTCATTCGCCAAATCCTTAGGCGCAGCTTGCTGCGCTTGCGGTTTGAGTATATCATTATCCTGATTACATATTGTTTAGGGGATTGTCTTCCCCTAATTTATGCTATTTAGGGGAATTTGTCAAGTATTTTTACAGTAATTGCGTAATCGGTGAATGAAGCGGGGATTCAATTATGGATTCCCGTTAAAAACATTGCGAGCATCTGTCCTGCTTGCAGGGAATCCATAACAATCTAAAATTTGTAATCTGTAATTTGTAACATTATTACGGGTTTGATAAATCAACCCCCTACGGATAATATTTTTGTTCACCAACAGTCCTCGGCCTGTGTCTACAAAATTTTGTATCCACACAACAATCTGTAATTTGAAATTAAAAAAGAAGCGGAGCAGTATAACCGCTCCGCTTCTTTTTTTGCTTCTGTTTTTAAAATATTATTCAACTACATTTCCCAGTACTTTAGGCGCAGCGGGAACATTAACACCTGGAGCAATAGCTGCACCATTATTATCTAATCCCCAGATCACACCGCTTTCATCAACAACAAAAGAGCGCACACCAGTGACCTGATAAGCAATCGGCGTAGCTGAGCAATCATACTGATGGCTTTTACCATCTGCTGCTGCTGCCCGGCAGGTAAGCAAAAAAGTATAACCCTGCTTTGTACCACCAGCAAGAACAGAATCGATATAAGGAGGAGTAGCTGCGCCTAAAATAGCAAGTGTTGTCAAAGCACCACCATTAGCATAATCGCCACTATGCGCGGCAGCCCAGCTTTCCATTGCGCTGCAAACAGTCTTACACGCGCCAATGGCTGCGGTTTCATTTGCATTCAACCTTGAACGCAAAAGGTTAGGTATTGCTACTGCTGCTAACAAAGCAATAATTGCTACAACAATCATAATCTCTACCAATGTAAAACCTTTTCTATTCCTCATCAAAACACCTCCATTTTAAAAAGTTAAACTTTTTAGCCTGATCCCTTCAAGCTAACCACCATCAACCATCAACCATTAACCATTAACCATTAACTCCTCCCCCTCCTTTTTTTTATTTGCCTTTTATAACACAACATAGGATAAGCAATAGGTGTGCCAAAATTATTTTAAAATTTCAAAATAATTATAACTCCTTAAGAATAAAGATGTTACAGTATTATAT
>QNCH01000226.1 GCA_003645745.1 Candidatus Omnitrophota bacterium | reverse complement strand
TTAAATTATTTTTCTTTTTCTTCTTGTCTGATTTTATTTTGTATTTTATTGCCTTTAATAATAGTTATTGGCAAGATAATTCCATAAGGGATAAATAAAAAGCATTGATACGGGCTTGGGGTTATATACATTAGGAATAAGAATAATGCTATTGCAATCCATCCAATAGTAGCTATCTTGATCATAAAAGATTTTTCTTTTGGGCCATTTGTATTTTTTATGCTGAAATAGGTTCCAATTATACCGCCAATTAATCCGAGTATAGATCCTACGATTCCGCCGATTAATCCTGCATTCATTTCTGTACCTCCTTGTTTTTTTGTAATTGATGAATCAATGTAGAGACTATTATACTCAAACCTATTACGTTTGGGTATAAGTTTATCCTACAATACGCAAGGCAAAGTATGGAACAATATTAAAGATAAAGATGCATATTTTAAAAAATGCTATACCTGCATAATGAATTGCGTCGAATTTTTCGATTGATAAATTGAACCATTTTTTGTGAAATTGATAAATCCAGTTATGCGCTAAGGTAAAAATTAAAAGCCACCATAGCAATAGTCCTATGTTGATTACAGAACACCACAGTAACGTGTCACGTACAAGATCAATTGTCATTTTACACCTCCTGTGAAGTTTGTGGCGTTCAATTTATGGTAGAATTAAACGCCTTAAATTTTTTAACCCTATTACGTTTGAGTATACTATGGTAGTATTATTTCGTTGTTGTGTCAAGGATGCTGAAGATGATATTACAAAAAAATTGGCTTTAGTAAATGGTTAAAACAGGACATTGTAATCGGTGGCTAAAGCGGGGTATTAGCTTTGATTCGTAGATTCCCGCTAAAAGATTGCGGGAATGACAAAAAAAATAATACACGAGGAATATCAATAAATTTTTCTACATTGTTGTTCCCGCAATCTTTTAGCGGGAATACATATTACACAATTACAAAAGAATTTATTGACACGCATAGTTTTTATGTGGTATAAAAATAGTTCCAATTAGCAGGGAATTCGGTGTGAATCCGAAGCTGTACCCGCAACTGTGTTTAGGCGCTTAATACTGCCTATAAGTCAGATTACCAATACCTCCGGGAATAGAGGTGCTAAAATAATTATTGTGTATATACTCAAACGTAATTGGTTTGCAATTTTATGACGTCCCCCTGCACCGTATTTTGAAACGTTCTTCAATCGCCAAACCTCAACGCAGCCAGCTGCGCCTGCGGTTTGGCTTAGGTCAGAACGTTCCAATCTAGGGCACAGGGAAACGCCTAAATTTTACAAACCAATTACGTTTGAGTATAATTGATTATTTTACCCAATCTCTATTTAAAAAGAGGTTGGGTTTTTTTGTTTTATTGTATACTCAAACCTATTACGTTTGAGGATAACTAACAATATGTAGATAAAGGATACATACCTGTGTGCAGAATAGAGAAAAGCCAAAATGGCTTATTTGGAATATGGATTCCCGCTAAAAGATTGCGGGAATGACACCAAGAGATAGGAATGTGTGGCGATGATAATTTTGAGTAAGGTTTTTTATTGATTGAAAGGGGTAACAATGGCGCGAGTTTGGCTGATCAGGCATGCTGATACTGATTATAGTTTTAAAAAAAAATATTGCGGGCATAATAATCCGCATTTAAATAAACGTGGGATGGTTAAAGCGGAAATGTTGGGTGAGCGTTTTAAGCAGATAACAATTGACGCTGTATATTCCAGTGATCTTAGGAGAACTTATGAAACAGCTGATATTATTTTTAAAAATATGGATATAGTAGAGATGCGCCAATTACGGGAGATAAATTTTGGTATTTTTGCAGGGCTGACGTATGAAGATAATCTTCTCCAACACCCTGTGTTGTTTCAAACATGGTTAAAAAATTTTGCCGCATTTAAGATACCCAAAGGTGAGAGCCTTGTTGATTTAGAAATTAGAGTGCAAGAAGCGCTTAATCTTATTGTTGAGAGTAACCGCGGAAAACAAGTTGCGATGATTACACACGGCGGCCCAATAAGAGTAATTTTATCTAAAGCTTTAGGTTATGGACTCAAACGGTTCTGGGATATTGGACAGGAAAACGCTGCTTTAAATGTTATTGATTATTCGAGGAAAAAGAATGGAGAGGTAATTTTTATGAATGACGTTTCACATTTGGATTCATTAAACTCAAATTTAAAATAAATATTCTGGTTAAAAGGGTATTTCTTATGAAAAGAATAGTTTTTGTTTTTGGCGGGACAAAAAGTGGTAAAAGTGATTACGCTGTTCGCTCTGTGAAAAAAATCAAAGGGAAAGTTGCTTTTCTTGCAACCGCCGTTGCTTCTGACCATGAAATGAAATTAAGGATAAAAAAACATCAGCAAGCTCGTCCAGTATTATGGAAACTTGTTGAGGAAAAAGAGGATATTATTTCCGCGTTGCGCCATTGCGCGGAAATAGCGGATGTTATTTTAGTTGATTGTCTGGGGCTATGGATTTCTAATTTACTTTTCAAAAATATGAGTAATCAACAGATAGAACAAGAAATTGATCATTTATCTCAGGTTGTATTGGAACTTGACCGCGTAATTTATTTTGTGTCCAATGAAGTTGGCAAGAGTGTTGTTTCTGACAATCTTTTGTCAAGAAGGTTTGTGGATCTTATGGGCATTACAAATCAGGTAATCGCCAGACAAGCAGATGAGGTGGTTTTAATGCACGCCGGTATTGCTGTGATTTTGAAGGAGAGAAAAGAT
>QNCH01000225.1 GCA_003645745.1 Candidatus Omnitrophota bacterium | reverse complement strand
GTTTGTAAAATTTAGGCGTTTCCCTGTGCTGTAGATTGGAACGTTCTGATTGAGACAAACCGCAGGCGCAGCTTGCTGCGTTGAGGTTTGGCGAATGAAGAACGTTTCAAGATGCAGTGCAGGAAAATGTCATAAAATTACAAACCAATTACGTTTGAGTATAATCACTTGCAATTAAAAAATTTATTTTTGGCTAAGCTTAATCCGCCGCTCTTCTTTTTGTAATGCTGAAACAATTTCATTTAAATTACCTGCTAAAATCTGCTCTATTTTATACAAAGTAAGATTAATCCGGTGATCGGTCACTCTGCGGTCAGGAAAATTATACGTCCTGATTTTCTCACTTCTGTCACCTGAACCAACCTGCAGCCTTCTTTGATTTGTAATTTTTGATTTTTGTGTTTTTCTGGCTAAATCCAACAACCTGGCGCGCATTACTTTCATTGCTTTAATTTTATTTTTAAGCTGAGAACGTTCATCCTGACAGGTTACCACTACCCCTGTGGGCAGATGTGTCATCCGTACAGCGGAATCAGTAGTATTAACACATTGGCCTCCAGCTCCTGTAGAGCGGTACACATCAATCTTCAAATCATTAGGGTTAATTTTAATATCAACATCATCAGGTTCAGGTAAAATCGCTACGCTTACCGCAGAAGTATGAATACGGCCTGAAGTCTCAGTTGAAGGCACTCTTTGCACGCGGTGAATACCGCTTTCAAATTTAAACTTACTGTAAGCCCCATTGCCTTCTACTGAAAAAATAACTTCTTTAAAACCTCCTATTTGTGTAGGATGCGAATTTATAACTTCAACTTTAAAACCGCAAGATGTGGCAAAATATCCATACATTTTATAAAGATCAGCAGCAAATAACGCGGCTTCTTCTCCTCCAGTGCCAGCACGAATTTCTACAATAATATCCTTATTCTGATCCTTATCCTGCTCCAAAAGATATTCTTCTAATTGTAGAAATAATTTTTTCTGTTTATCCTTTAAAATATGCACTTCTTCCTGCACTAAAAGCAAAAAATCTTTTTCCTCTTTTCCCTGCTTTACAATATCCTCTAAACGGCCGATCTCTTTAATAATCTGATCAAGCTCTCTATAGTTTTCTGCTTTCCCAGAAAGTTCGGCACGCTCTTTAGCAAGCCTTTGATATAGAGAACGCTCTTTAATTACCTCAGGCTTTGCCATCTCTGATTCTACTTGCTGAAAGCGCTTCTGGAATTCTTTAAATTTCTGCAAAAGTGCAAATTTATTTTTTTCCATAACGTTTTTTAAATCTTTCCACTCTGCCAGCAGTATCAACTAACTTTTGCTTTCCTGTATAAAAAGGATGGCACTTACTGCAAATTTCCACATGTAAATTTTTCTTTGTGCTGCTCGTATGCAAAACCTCTCCGCAGGCACAAGTAATTGTTGCCTGATCATAGTTTGGATGAATCTTATCCTTCATCATTTTCTACTTTCTTTTCCTATACTCAAATGTTATCTTTTCCCATTTAATGAAAGAGTCATTAAAAACTCAGCATTTGTTTTAAACTTAGAAATCTTGTCTGTTAAAAGTTCCATTGCTTCCACTGTGGGCAACTCATTGAGCGCTTTACGCAAAATCCAAATTCTTTTTAATTCTTCAGGATCAAGCAAAAGGTCTTCTTTACGTGTATTTGACCGTTTAATATCAATCGCAGGATAAATTCTTTTCTGGAATAAACTTCGGTCAAGCTGCAACTCCATATTTCCCGTACCTTTAAATTCCTCAAAAATAACTTCATCCATTCTGCTGCCTGTATCAACTAAAGCTGTAGCTAATATTGTAAGTGACCCGCCTTCTTCAATATTACGCGCAGCGCCAAAAAAACGCTTTGGTTTTTGCAATGCTGTAGAGTCAACCCCGCCTGAAAGTATTTTACCTGAATGCGGCACAACAGTATTATATGCCCTGGCTAACCTGGTAATGCTGTCTAACAAAATAACTACATCCCTGCCTGACTCCACTAATCTTTTTGCCTTTTCCAGAACAATTTCGGAAACCAGCACATGTCTCTCAGGTACTTCATCAAAAGTAGAACTAATTACCTCGCCCCTTACTGAACGCTGCATATCAGTTACCTCTTCAGGCCGCTCATCAATTAAAAGCACAATCAATATTACATTTTCATTATTTGTCACAATACTATTAGCGATTTTTTGTAAAAGCACTGTTTTCCCGCTATAAGGAGGAGCCACAATAAGCCCGCGCTGCCCCTTGCCAATGGGAGTTAATAAATCCATTATCCTCATTGAAATTTCCTGAGTAGTTGTCTCCAATAAAAATCGATTCTCAGGATAAAGAGGTGTAAGATTATCAAAAAGTATCTTATTTTTTGCTTTTTCAGGAGCTTCAAAATTAACTGTTTCCACCTTTAGAAGAGCAAAATACCTCTCCCCTTCTTTAGGCGGCCGAATTTGCCCGCCAACAGTATCACCGGTTTTTAAACTAAATTTTCTTATCTGGCTCGGAGAAATATAAATATCATCAGGACAAGGCAGATAATTATAATTAGAGCTGCGCAAAAAACCAAACCCAGCAGGCAAAATCTCTAAAATTCCCTCACCAAATAAATTGCCTTCCTTTTCTGCCTGAGCTTTTAAAATTCTTAATATTTCCTCCTTGTTTCTCAGTCCGCTGATATCGGCTAATTTTAACTTATTTGCAATCTTGCACAAGGCAGCCCCGCTCATTTTTTTTAAAGTATCTATATACATATTTTTGT
>QNCH01000224.1 GCA_003645745.1 Candidatus Omnitrophota bacterium | reverse complement strand
TAATATTTTGTTCTAGATTTCCTATACGATAATTTTTAGGGATAACAATTGTTCCGCTTTCAGCGCTAAGAGTAGAATTAATTAAGCCGAATAAAGTAGTTTTACCATGTCCGTTACGGCCCACAAGCCCTATTTTTTCATTTGACCCGATACTAAAACAGCAATCGCGAAAAAGTTCCTGGCCGCCAAAAGATTTAGATATATCACGCAATTCAATCATAGGATTTTAGCCCGTTTCTATAACAGAAATAAATTCTTTGGCATATGTTTTTAATTTACTTTCACCCACACCATAAATATCAGCAAAATCATCATAAGTGAGGGGCTTTTTACTTGCCATATCTTTTAATGTCTTATCTCCAAACACAATATACGCGGGAACACCTTTGCTTCGCGCAAGCTCTGCTCTTTTTTGGCGTAATTTCTGAAACAAACCTTCATCGACTCCTGCCCATTCCTGCTGTCTGCGAAATAAATTCTGCTTTACCAACTCTTTTTTCTTCTTCCTTACAGGAGGCTTAGCTAAAACCGGAACTATCCCTCCCTCCAAAAGCTGTTCACCTTTATCAGTAAGAACCAATGTGGAAAACTCACCTTCCCGCTCCAAAAAACCCTGTCCAACAATCTGCTCAATCATATAACGGATAAAATCTATAGACTCATCTTTCATTATGCCAAATCTTGGCAGCTCATGATGACGCATTCTAATTAACTTATCAGACATCTTACCTTTTAAGAGATCAGTAATATAGCCTGCGCCAAACCTATGCCCATGCTGCTTAAGATTATCTACACACAGAACAATATTTTGTCCTACAATTAACGGAGCCTCAACCATATCCAACTCATTTAAGCAATAATCACATGCGTCACAGCCATGTTTATCATAGCTCTGTCCAAAATAATTTACCAATACCTTATGCCTGCATTGAGGATGACTGCAAAAATCATATATACTTCCCAATTTATAAATCATCATCTTATATCCTGATGATTTTTGCGCGAAAAAACGCCATAATTGATAATCACTGCCGCTATAAAACATATAGCAAAACGCGGGCAAACCATCCCTGCCAGCGCGGCCGGTTTCCTGTTGATAATGCTCAATACTCTTTGGCATGCCAGCGTGAATTACAAACCGAATATTCGATCTGTCAATACCCATACCAAAAGCTATTGTTGCAACAACAATATTTACTTTTTCGCTCAAAAACAGCTCCTGATTTTTATGACGCTGTTTATCAATCATACCTGCATGGTAAGGAACATTTTCATAACCCAGTTTATTCAGCATTTTTGAGATATTGTCTACATCTTTACGCCGTAAACAGTAAATAATCCCTGGTTCATTATTATGCCTGTTGAGTACCTCAGTTACCTGCTTTATAATCTGCTGACGCTGCGTTACCCTGTAAGTTAGATTTGTCCTATCTACATGCCCTACATGCATAATTGGATTCGATAATCTCAGCTGTTTGGTAATATCTATCTGCACTTCGTTAGTAGCTGTAGCAGTAAAAGCATGTACACTTGCGGACTTAAATATCCCTTTAATAATACCAAGAGTCCTGTATTCCGCTCTAAAATCATGCCCCCAATGACTTATACAATGCGCTTCATCAATCACAAAAAAAGAAACTCCAACATCTTTGAGCAAATCAATTGTTGATTCATTTTGCAGGCGTTCAGGAGATAAATACAAAAGCTTTATCTCTGCTCTCCTTATATCATCAATTACTGTTCTCTGCTCAACAACAGATATGCTTGAGTTTAAAAAAGCAGCAGCAATACCCAGCTCATTTAGTCCGTCAACCTGATCTTTCATTAAAGAAATAAGTGGTGAAATAACTACAGCCAAACCTTTTTTTAATAATACAGGCAATTGAAAACACAATGATTTTCCTCCTCCTGTAGGTAAAACCGTTAAGCTATCCTGTGCTTTAAGTATAGAAAAAACAGTTTCTTCCTGTAATGGCAGAAACGAATCATAGCCCCAATATTGCATTAATAACCGATAAATACTTTCTTTCATTTATTCTTCCTTTACCTATTATCAGATAATAATAAATTAACTTTTTGATATTGTTTTCATTATTATCCCACGTTACAGGATTATTCGCAATATATCTACGCGTGTACAAACAAATTTACCCAGTGAATTACCTAATATATTTATCTGTTTTGATAGATAATAACATGTTGCGACGTTTTATCCGTAGGGGCAATTCACGAATTGCCCGTGTCTCACGAATTGCCCGGTTAAAATTATCAATATTATTTTGATTGTTTATTTGTATTTGGTTAGACACGGGCGATTCCTGAATCGCCCCTACGTTATTGATTAAATTAATAATGCAATTGACATGATTAGGCATGACAACATATTCGTCTAATTCAATATATAAATATTATTTTGTCATTTTATCTTTTATATCGGACAGGTCGCGACCTGTCCCTACATATTTTGTTTATTTTTTAATTTTTATTTTCTTAATCAACTAAATCTAATGTTCTTTTTAATTCTAAAAAATTTTTTGTCCAAATCAATTCTTCTTGCCAAACTCCTGAAAAATTCCTTAAAAATAGATAAAATTTTTCATTATTTTTATACTGATTAAATAGTATCGGACTAAATATTTTACTAAGATCAATGTTACCATCAGAAGATTTGCCTGCCCTTAAATGTTCCGGCGTATTTGTTAAATCACCAGCTTGTATTATAAACCTAAATAAATATTTTGCTATTTTTTCATCTTTTA
>QNCH01000223.1 GCA_003645745.1 Candidatus Omnitrophota bacterium | reverse complement strand
TCGCCGTTATAGCATTCTGCTTTGCCTGAAGATAGATTTATCTGATTATTTCTTAAAAAGCCTTTTAATTCTAAGTTATGCAGTAAAATTTCTTGTGTTTGGAATTCATTCGCGCTTGCAGTAAAAGGTATTGCTGCTGTACCTATTTTAGATATTGGCCCGTTTATTTTAAAATGAGCATTTAACCTTCCTTTTAAAGGCAAGCTTTTGGTTTGAATGTAATTTTTTAAATTTTCAGCATTACAGCTAATCACTGCGCATAAGTTTAAGATTGGATGATAAATGTTGAGGATATCTCCTTTTAGCAGTAATGTGGTTATAGAATCATTTAAAGATAGTTTTTTAATTAAAAGGTCAGAATTATGCAGACAAATTTCAGCGTCAGTTTGTATTGAAGCTGGAAATGCAAGATCATTAATTTCTAGGTTTTGCGTTACACTTTTAAAATTCAGGTTAAGATTATCTATGTTTTTAATTTCTCCGGAAACAGAAGCGTGAATTTCGTTTGTGCCTGAGATCTGAGGCTTAACTTTTAGCAATTGCGTTATATTGGAAAGAATAATTTTATTGCAGGTGATTTGGCTCTTGTAGGGAATATTTTGGTCCATTAGATTAATCGTTGCTGTTGCGTTTATATCCGTGTTTAAAATATTTGCTGATGATTGCTGAATCAACAAAATTCCTTTTTTCAAAATGGCATCTAAACTAAAATTTTTAATCAGGTAGTTGTGCAAGTCAATTTGTTCAGAATTTATTTTAAATGCAGCGGATAATGCAGAGAAGTTTTTAATTGGCCAGTTTATCTCAGCATTTAAACCTAATCTACCTTTAGGTTTAAGTTGTGAAAGCAGAATTTTAGTATAAAGCGCAAAAGGCAGATTTTCTAAATATTCTATGTTAAAATTTGTGTTTATTTTTAAGTTAAGTTCAGGCTGATTTTTAAATTGCTTTATTTCTCCTTTTAAATCAAAGTCTAAGTGATTGGATTTAAAATTAATATTTTTTATAAGCAAGTTAGTATCTTTAATTAATGCATGGCCTATGCAGGTTAAACTGCCCATTTCCCCATCTAATTTTAATTCAGGAGAATCCAGGTTAGTTAGTTGTAAGTTTAATTCTGCAGGTAAAATTTCTTGTTTGTGAGCTTTGGAGCGGTAATTATACGCGCCAATGCCATAAATGTGCGCGGAAATTCCATTTTTTGGATCAATATTTATTTGCCCATTTATTTGTTTTAGTGTGCTGATACTTAAATCACTATTTATATTAAAGTCTTTAAGCCCAATATTGCCTGATATTTCTGGTTTGAATGTTTTTAAATGTAATTTCAAAACAAGATTGTCTGTTTCTATTTTTCCGAAAATATTTATAAATTTTTGTTTTATGCTCAGATCATTTATTTTAATTTTTAAAGGAATATGCAAAAGATGATTATTTTTTCGCCACGAATTAAAAATTGTAATGTATGAGGTTTCAATTGTAGTATTTTTGCATTCAAGGTTAACTGCTGCCGCGTCTTTGTTTACGCATACTCTCAGATTTTTTATTTTTAGTATACATAGGGGCGAAAAATAAATTTTAGAAAGAGAAATATTTTGTTTTAAATTGGAATTTATGTATGCATTAATTTCAGGGGTAATTTTAGGAATGAAAATAAAATTTAAATACAAATAGCCGCAAACAATAGCAGTGCAAAGCAGAATAAAAATAACAGAGAAAAGTTTCAAAATAAATTTTTTCATAATGCATATTATAAAGAATAAGCCTATTATATTGCAAGTAAAATTTTACATATTGCGTAATCGGTGAATGAAGCGGGGACACCATTAATTTATCATTTTAACATAGTTAAATTTTTAAAAGTAGATTCCCGCAATCTTTTAGCGGGAATCCATAACTGAAACCCAACTTCATTCACCGATTACCGTATTGCGTATTTTGTACTTCATGTCATTCCCTGCTTGCAGGGAATCTACAAACGGATAAACTCCAGCATATGTCTATTGCCATGGTTTCCATTTTTTATTTGTATTTAAAATAGTCCATTTTTTGATACATTGTATAAAAAAAACAACAGTTATCTTAGAAATAGAAAAAAACATAAAAAAATTGCAAGTTGATAAAAAAATTTATCTATATATAGAATAAAGAGTTACGTTACTTCTTTGTATTTTTTATGATAAATGGCATAATATGTGCTGTAAATATGTTAGAAAAGGTTAATTTTAATGTTTTTTAATGTTTTTTTCTATGGAAGGAGCGGAAGTAATGGCATTAAGGTTTTTTAAAGTTGCTGGAATAGGGGTGTTTGTTTTATTAGGGTTTTGTGTTTCCACGCTATTTGCTGCGCCTACGTATGATATTACGGATTTGGGACAGATTACTAATCCAGGGAGTCCTGATGGGATTATGATCAGTTTGAATGATCAGGGTGATGTTGTTTGTACGAATGGAAACAATATGTTTGAATGGCGTAATAATAATAAGATAACATATTCTAATATAAGAGTGCATGGAATAAATAATAGCGGATTGGTGGTTGGAAAGTCTGGTAATAATGCTTATGTAAAAGATTTTTTTAATGATACGGCTACAGGAACAACATTACCAGGATTAAGCAATGGCCTTGATACTGCTTATGCGGTAAATAATGCAGGACAGATTGTGGGTACGTCATCTTCTAGTGGGCAACAAGCAATGATTTGGGAAAATGGCACTAATGGCTGGGTAGGGGATAAATTATCTGGTGGCAACAACGCATATGGGATAAGTGA
>QNCH01000222.1 GCA_003645745.1 Candidatus Omnitrophota bacterium | reverse complement strand
TTTTTTTTTGACCTCTTTTTTAGTTTTTAATATTTGCCCACAATTCTGACAAAATCATCTGTTATTTCTGCAGAATAATTTTCCTCCAGAACGCGTAACACAGCCAGAAAACTGCTTTTTTTTCTTGTGTTTTCTACTATATATGTTATATTTCCGTTCACAAAGCTTTCTGCTAATTCGTATGCTTTTTTATTTTTCATTATTTTTTTTCCTCTTCTTCTTCAATGTCAACGTCAAGATAAGAAAATACCTCAAAACTGCTAATTCCCGCGATAGAAAAATGATATATTATCTCACCGTCCTCCAGATCGCTGAAATTGACCCCAAAAATATTATCTCTTTTTAGCCCCCTTTTTTTTAACCAGTTATCCATTGCTGGCTGTGTGGCAAAATCATAATGGTGTATTGTTATTGTTTTTTCGTTTATTTTTACTTTTTCCTCTTTGTATTTCATTTTTTTTGCCTTCCCTTTCATTTTGTGATTTTAATTTTTACTTTCCACCGTATCAAAAACTTCTAATCCACATTTTGGGCAAGAAATAATGCGGGTTATTTTTTTTCGTGCGTCAAAAGTGAGGGTATAGTCTATTTTGGTTTTTAGATCGTGGTTGCAATATTGCATTGCTTCTTTTCTTATTTTTTCGTTTTTCGCGGCAATACTGATGTTCACGCCTTCCATTTCAGCGCCTTTGAAATATTTTCGCATTTGTCCTAATATTTCTTGTGCTAATTCGTCGTTATTTCCAGAAATAATCTTTCTTTCGGGCAAAGCCTTTTTTATTTCTGAATATTCAGCTATTCTATCTATTTCTTTTTGTTTTTCTTTTGTCGCGATTGCCTCAATTATTGCTGCTTTTTTTTCTTTTATCATTTTGATTTCAGCTTGAGAATATTTTCGCCTATTTGAAAGCGCAAGCATTGTATTTTTACGGCATAGAGTTATGCCGTATTTTTCTATTATTTCTTTGATTTCCATTTTTTTTGACTTCCCTTTCATTTTAGTTTATTTTTTCCCACTGAAACCAATTCATATTTCCTGCAGTTGCTTGCATTTCCTGAGTTTCCAGCATTTCCGCCAGCTCTTCCACTGTTTCAGGTCTATAGCCTGAATTATTTTGAAACTGTTCGCCCTCAAACTCCAGCATTATTTTTGCGCATTCTATTGCCGTTTTGGTTTTTATTTTCATCTCTGACCTCCCTTTCGTTTTTGCCCTTTCAGGCGATTATGGAAGAGACCCTTTTCTCTCCCCTATTATAAGTATATCACATTGTGATACGTTTGTCAAGGGGGATGGACTGTTTTTTTTAAAATAATTTCAAAATGGCTCAATGGCTGAATTTACAACTTTTTAAAAGTGTCCTCAAAAGTGAAAAGTCAAATATTTTTGTTTTTTTTTGGTTAACATAATATTGTTTTACCGACGAGAGCCAAATTTATTTTAAAATAAACCTCAAAATCCCTTGACTTTTCCCCGAAAATGTGCTATATTCCATAATAGCGAACGTGTGAGCGCGTATGAACATACAAAACATACAGCGCGCGAGGTAAGAGGAGCGGGTTTCAGGTAACGTTGCAGTAAAAAAAAATATGACTACGACAATAAATACAGCAGGTTGGAAGCCACGAATGAACGCAAAGACCAGATTGAATTATCCTTTGAAAAATGTATGTCTAAAAAAATGTAAGAATCGAGTTTCAAAGAACAAAATAGAGTGTTTCAATACTAAATGTTTTCGATTTTCAGAGTATGAGGGTATAGAATGACTTCGGGACGACTACTAAAATATAAAACTCCAGAGGCATTACAAAAAAAAATAGATGAATATTTTGACAATCCTCCTAATACACGAAAAATTGTGAAAGATGGTGCTGTTGTTGAAGTTCCTGTGTATACTATTTCAGGATTAGTTCTGTTCCTTGGTTTCTGTGATAGAGCCTCCTTTTTTGATTACGGTCATAGAGAGCTTTTTTCAAGCACCATAAAAGCTGCAAGGACGAGAATGGCATTAGAATATGAAAAATTTCTTCAATCTGGGCTTGGTTCAGGAGCGATATTTGCGCTAAAGAATTTTGGTTGGAGTGATAAGCAGGAAATTGAACATTCGGGTAGTATGACGTTGGTTGATGCGATCAAAAAAGCTAATATAAAGGAAAAGAAATGAAGGGATATAGCGGAAAATATACCACACAGGTTGCGCCTTCAGAAAAAAAAATAGAACAAGTTATGCCTCCTACAGAAGAAAAAACAGAAACGTATTCTTGTGGTTGTGCAAAAGTAAGAGTTGACAACACACGTTTCAAGAAAAAATGCATTAAGCACGGAGTTGAATAACCTTTCTTCCTATATATAGAGACCTAAAAATTGAGAAGTCAAGAAGTTTTCAATTTTCAAAAAAAATATCGAAATGACCCAGTAGGTTTTTTTACCGACTGTTTGGATGTAGAGCCAAAGCATATCTGGTCCAAAATGACAGAGGTGCTTTTGAGTGTGAGGGATAATAGAAAAACAGCAGTCAAAGCGGGGCATAGCGTATCAAAGTCTTACAGCTCGGGTAGATTAGTCCTATGGTTTTTGTATTGCTTCTATCCTTCTACAGTGATTACAAGTGCGCCTTCCAATACGCAGGTAGAGGAAATACTTTGGCGGGAAATTAGAGATGCGCATAGCAAGGCAAAGATACCATTAGGTGGAAACCTTACGCATACAAAGCTTGAATTAGCTGAAAAATGGTTTGCATACGGATTTTCAACTCGTCCTGATACAGTTACGCAGCAAGT
>QNCH01000221.1 GCA_003645745.1 Candidatus Omnitrophota bacterium | reverse complement strand
GGCCAGCAGAAGACATTGCTGTCAATTAAATTATTTGCAAAAGCAGGTGTTTTTGTTGTAGAATTAAAGGATTAGGACTATACTCAAATCTATTACGTTTGAGTATACAGTTGGGTATATAAAATTAATAAATGGGTTGGAGAGAAAATGCGGATCTTAATTACAGGAGGTGCTGGTTTAATTGGCTCAAGTTGCGCTCAATATTATGCTAAAAAACGCGTAAAAGTGGTTGTTTTAGATAATTTAATGCGTTCAAAATTATTTTCCTATAATAAGAAAAGTGTTGAGTATAATTGGCAGTATCTTGAAAAGTTCAAAAATATAACATTAATTAAAGGTGATGTGCGTAAAGAGAAAGATGTGCTTAAGGCTTTGGGCAAAGGAGTGGATGCGGTAATTCATACTGCTGGACAGCCGGGGGTACCTTCTTCTGTGCGTATGCCTTTAGAAGATTTTAGCATTAACGCATTTGGTACACTTAATGTTTTAGAATGTGTGCGTAAAAGGTGTAAAAAAGCTGTTTTTGTTTATTGTTCAACGAATAAAGTGTATGGTGAAAATGTTGACAACATTCCTTTACGAAAATTAAAAACTCGCTATATGTTTAAAAATTTGCCTGGAATTACGGAAAATATGCCTACTGATTTAACCGGCCATACGCCTTATGGAGTAAGTAAATTGGCTGGAGATTTATATACGCAGGAATACGCGCGTATTTATGGCCTGCGCAGCGCAGTATTTAGAATGAGCTGTATTTATGGACAGAGGCAATTTGGGTTTGAGGACCAGGGCTGGGTCGCCTGGTTTGCGATCGCGTGTTTAACTAATAAAAAAATAACTATTTATGGTAATGGCGCTCAGGTACGTGACCTCCTCTATACCCATGACCTTGTTAGGGCATATGATCAATTTATTCAGGGTAATCATAATTCTGATGTTTTTAATATTGGAGGTGGGAAACAAAATACAATTTCTTTAATAGAATTTATCGCATATTTAGAGCAAATTACAGGTAAAAAAATTAAATGTAAATTTAGAGACTGGAGGCCCTCAGACCAAAAAGTATATATTAGTGATATTAGTAAAGCAGAAGAAAAATTGCATTGGAAACCTTTAATTACGATTGAAGATGGTTTAAACAGATTAATAAAGTGGGTGCAGGAAAATAAGGAGTTATTTTAAAAATGAAACAAATTGTTTATTTTATTATGGCTGGTGGGCAAGGAATGCGTTTGTGGCCTTTGAGCAGGGCTAATTTCCCCAAACAATTACATTGTTTGTATGGAAACAGCTCTTTATTACAGCAATCAATAACCCGGGTTTTGCCTATTTCCAAAGCGGACAAAATTCTTATTGGCACAAAAGAGGCAATTTATCCTTCCGTAAAACAGCAATGGGAGCAATTGATCCCTGAAACTGAGCCCTGGATGATTTTAGAGCCTGAAAGCCGTAATACTGCACCAGCAATCGCGTTAGCTATTTTAGCCTGCAGGGAGCGTTTTAACCGGGATGTGATTTTAGTAAGCTTAGCTGCTGATCAGATTATTAAAGATATAGAACGCTTTCAGTCCTGGATTAAATTTGCAGCGCAAGTTGCTGCAGGAGGCAGAATTATTACTTTTGGCATTGTGCCAGATAATCCTGAAACTGGTTATGGATACATTAAATCAGGCAAAAAAATTATAAAGAATCTATATAATGTCGCGCAATTCAAGGAAAAACCTGATTTAAAATCAGCAAAAAGATATTTAAAAAGCGTTAAATACTTGTGGAATAGCGGGATGTTTGTTTTTGACACAAAAGTTGCGGCAAATAGCCTGAAAGAGTTAACTCCTGATTTGTGGGCTGCGGCACAAAATGTGTGGGCAAAACGTAAGTATAAAGGGGAAAGCGTATTTTTTGCAAAAAAGGATTTTTGTGCTTTACCTGATATTTCTTTGGATTACGCGATTATGGAAAAATCAGATAATTTAGCAGTAATTAAGGCTGATTTCAAGTGGTCTGATCTTGGATCATGGCAAAAAATTGATGACTTAGCTTTGCATAATGCTGAGGGTAATGTCTTTTCCGGTAATGTCTTAGGCTTTGAGACGAAAAATACTTTTATTAAGGCAGATAAAAGATTGGTTGCTGCTCTATGTGTGGATGATTTAGTGGTTGTAGATACTCCTGATGCTTTATTAATTACTAAAAAAAATTGCACGCAAAATGTAAAGCAGATAGTCAACGTGTTAAACCAAAAAAAATCTGATTTAACACAAACGCATACTACTGTACACAAACCATGGGGTAATTATACGATCTTAGATAGAGGCGAAGGTTATTTAATGAAACGGCTAATTATTAATCCAGGGCAAAAATTGTCTTTACAAAAGCATAGATTTAGAAGGGAGCATTGGTTTGTTGCTTGCGGAAAAGCAGAAGTGGTTAAAGGCAAAGAGCATTTTTTACTAAAAACTAATCAAAGTATTTTTATCCCTAAATTATGTAAACATAGAGTTACAAATTCATTTAAAAATACATTAGTGATCATTGAAGTGCAAACAGGAAGTTTGCTTAAAGAAGATGATATTATCAGGTATGCAGATATTTATGGACGGGTTTAAAAAATAAAAAAACGTAATCAGTGAGAAGCTGTGAAATAATTATTGTTTTACAGCTTCTCACTGAAGCGGGGGGACAATAAACTTATCATTTTAATATACTCAAACGCAATTGGTTTGTAAAATTTAGGCGTTTCCCTGTGCTGTAGATTGAAACGTTCTGACCTAAGTCAAACCGCAGGCGCAGCTTGCTGCG
>QNCH01000220.1 GCA_003645745.1 Candidatus Omnitrophota bacterium | reverse complement strand
TCCTCAATGTACCTCAAGTACGCCGTGAAAATCGTTTATTCAGATCAGACAAATCTGACCTAAATCTGTGGCTATAAATGTAAACTTTATTTCTTTACGGTCACTAAGAAAGTATTAGAATAAATGAGGAACAATTAAACGCGGAGCAAATTCATAAATTAACTCTTAATGTTTTAATGAGATTTGCTAACGCGCTGATTACTAAGTCTTTGCGTGAAGGCCAATGCCTTTCAGCTATGTGTGCAAGGCTGAAAGGTAAACCATTGATTGACACTGCAATCTACTGACCGGCGCCGCAGATTATTCATAGAAGAAGCGGGTTATGGGTAGGAGTAAGCAATTATTCCAGTAGCAATGGAAACGTGAAACAAGCTTATTTCCTGTCTTTGCAGGAATTTGCGCAATTATTAATAGAAGAAAAGGTACGGTTATTGCCTGAAGATATTAAGACTTTGCTTTCATCAGAAGCAAAAACAGCAGGGGAAAAATTGTCAGAAGATAGTTTGTCCTCAAAAAAAATTGAAACAATTTTAACTGAATTAGGAAATATCGATTCTATAATACTCTGGGATTTACTTTTCAGGCGTTTAACAATTAAACAAACAACAAAGGCTATGTGTGAGTTAGCGAATAACCCTCAATTTGGAGAAAAATTAGGCGCAAAAGGAATGTTGAGCGCGGACAGCAATAATACTACTCCTATACAGTTAAAAAACATATTAGAATTTATGATTCAATGCCGAAATACTCAGAATCAAAGGGAACAGGAATTAACCAGTAATGTTTCTTTGCAGAAGCATTCTCAGAACGAGGTTAGTTTAGAATTGATTAATAGATCGATTTAATCTGGGTATGAACAATGTAATTGGGTGAGTGAATCCTCTCCGCATATTCTATAAATATTTAGGAGCGCCTGGATGGCTTATCCTGAAAATGGATTCCCTGCTTGCAGGGAATGACAAAAATTGGGTATGACAAACAACAGGAATGACAATAAGATGCTGCCTCTCACTGTCATTCCCGCAATGCTTTTAGCGGGAATCCATAATTAAATCCCCGCTTCATTCACCGATTAAATTTGATTGTAAATTCAAATTGACAACAATTCTGATTTTGTGTTATAACTATATTATTCAAAAATATTTGTAGGGGTATTTGAAGGGATGGGGATGAATAATATTTTTAAACGTATGTCTGATTTTTTTAAAATACTCAGAGGTTTTTTTCTTTTTGATATTGGGATTGATTTAGGCACAGCAAATACTTTAATTTATGTTAAAGGAGAAGGTATTGTCCTTTGCGAGCCATCTGTTGTTGCGGTAAAAAAGGGGACTTCTCAGGTTTTAGCAGTAGGCGAACAGGCAAAACGTATGCTTGGCCGTACTCCGGGAAATATTGTTGCTGTTAGGCCAATGAAAGACGGCGTTATTGCTGATTTTGATATTAGTGAAAAAATGCTGCGCTATTTTATCGCGCGTGTACATAATAAAAGGCGTTTTATTAAACCTTTGATTGTGATTGCGGTGCCTTCAGGGATAACTGAAGTAGAGAAAAGAGCAGTCATAGATTCAGCTGAACGTGCTGGGGCAAGGGAAGTGCATATTATTGAAGAACCAAAGTCCGCGGCAATTGGTGTTGGGCTTCCGGTGCAAGAGCCAATAGGAAATATGATTGTTGATATTGGCGGCGGGACAACTGAAATCGCGATTATTTCATTGGGCGGTATTGTGTGCGCGCAAAGTTTGCGTATTGGCGGCGATGAAATGGATAACGCGATTGTTCAGTACCTTAAACGTTCTTATAATCTTATGGTTGGAGAAAGAACTGCTGAAATGATAAAAATAAAAATAGGCTCCGCTTATCCTCTGGAAGAGGAAGAGGTTATGCAAATTAAGGGGCGTGATTTAGTTGCCGGCCTGCCGAAAACAATTAAAATTATTTCTCAGGAAATACGTGACGCTTTATCTGAGCCGATAACTACTATTGTTGAATCTGTAAGAATAATTTTAGAAAAAGCCCCGCCTGAACTTTCCGCTGATCTTGTGGAAAGGGGTATTGTGTTAGTAGGCGGAGGCAGTCTTTTACGCGGTATAGATAGGTTATTGGAAGATGAAACTGGTTTGCCTGTAAGCGTTGCTGATGATGCTTTAACAGCTGTGGCATTAGGTACAGGTAAATTTTTGAATGAAATCCATTATTACCGTAAATTAAATTTTAACAAAATAGGTATGAGAAGATAAAAAGTAAAAATTGATGTGTTTAAACAAAAAAAACTACGTTTCCTTATTCCTTTAATTTGTATATTCCTGATCATTGTTGTTGTCCCCCCATATAAATTGGTTCATCTCAAAAGCAAGTTAGGTGGTGTTTTTAATTATCCATTATCATTTGTTTACCGTACATATATTTCAATATTAAACACAAAAAAAATATTTAAATTTTATTTTGAGTCTGAAAAAATACAGCAGGAAAATAAAAGGCTTAAATTTGAATTAAATCAATTGTTAGAACAGCGTTTAGAAAATGAACGGCTTCATAAAATTTTGGAGCTTAAAGAGAGAAGAGCATATAATTTTATTGCAGCTGATGTAATTGGCAAAGAGCCTACTAATTGGCTGAATACTTTAATCATTGATAAAGGGGAAAACTCAGGCATAGCTGTGAATCAGCCGATTATGCAGTTAGCAGGCATAGTAGGCAAAGTTATTGAAGTGTCTGCTCAAACAGCTAAAGTAATTTTGATTAGTGATGTTAATTCCCGAGTAAGAGTTTTGATGCAGAAAACAAGGCAGGAAGGTAT
>QNCH01000219.1 GCA_003645745.1 Candidatus Omnitrophota bacterium | reverse complement strand
TACTACTTTTTTTACCGGCGTCTTCTTTTTTACTACTTTCTTTACCACTTTCTTTACCGGAGCTTTTTTCTTTACTACTTTCTTTACTACTTTTTTTGCCGGCACTTTCTTTTTTACTACTTTCTTTTTTACCGCCAACATACTCACCCCCTTCCCCTTTTTTTATTTACGTCAGATCAATTTTTTATCTAACAGGATTCCCCTGAGTATTTTGCTGAATATTTTTTTACTTAAAAATTTATTTTTAATCTCACATCTTTTACTTCTTAAGTATAATATATAATAATGTAAATTAATTTCAAGAAAAAAATTTTACATCTTAAAGCAAAACACAAAATAATTTATTTTTTATTTAACAACCAATAGTCTGCAAGGACTATTATCACTATGTTACAGAAATTCGCAAAAAAAATAAATTTCAATTTCAAGAAAAAAATATTTTTAGTTTTAAACAAAAAAAATAAATTTTTTATGCGAAAAATAAATATATAAATAATATTTTAAAATAAATAATCAATTATTAAATTTGTTCTTTGGAATTCTGACTGAGTGTCTATACTCAAACGTAATAAGTTTGCAATTTTATGACGTCCCCCTCACGCCGCATATTGAAACGTTCATCATTGGTCAAACCTCAACGCAACGGATCGCACCTGCGGTTAAAGCGTTTCAATCTACAGCACAGGGAAACACCTAAATTTTGCAGACCTATTACGTTTGAGTCTATTTTTTTTCTTTTGTAAGAGATAATGCTGCGGCAATATAATCCCTAAATAAAACATGGGGGTTATCTGGTTTAGATTTAAACTCAGGATGAAACTGACAAGCAACAAACCACGGATGATTTTGTATCTCAATTATTTCTACTAATTTTTCAGGATTTATCCCTGAAAAAATCATCCCTGATTTCTCCATTATTTTCTGGTAAGCATTATTAAATTCATACCGGTGTCTATGTCTTTCAGAAATTTTTTCTTTATTGTAAGCGCTGTAAGCAAAAGTATTTTTTAGTAATCTACAATCATAAGCGCCTAAACGCATTGTCGCGCCTTTTGTTTTTATCTTCTTTTGCTCTTCAAGCAAGCTAATCACTGGATACTTTGTATGCTTATTAATTTCTGTAGAATGTGCGTGTTTTAAACCACATACATTTCTGGCAAATTCAATTACCGCAGTATGCATACCAAGGCATATACCTAAAAATGGAATTTTATTTTCCCTGGCAAATTCTACGGCTTTTATTTTTCCTTCTATACCCCTTGAGCCAAATCCGCCAGGGATTAAAACTCCCTTTACATCTTTAAAATATTTTTTCACACCATTTTTTTCTATGTCCTCAGAGTCTACTCTTTTAATCACTAATTTTGCGCCATTATAAATTGCCGCATGGTTTAATGCTTCATATATTGATTTATACGCATCCTGTAAAATAATATATTTACCTACCACCGCTATTTTAACTTCCCTGTCCTGATATTTTAATTTTTTAATTACCCGTTCATTCCATATTGACAAGTCCAGTTTCACGCATTGCAAGTTAAGCATTTTTACGATTAAACTATCCAGCCCCTCCCTGCTTAATAACAAAGGCACTTCATAAATACTTTTTGCGTCAAGCGCGGGAATTACTGATTCAATATCCACATTACAAAATAAAGCAATCTTTGCCTTTTCTTCTTTCCTTAATTTTTTTTCCGTGCGGCAAAGCAGAATGTCAGGCATAATGCCTATTTCCCTTAACGCGCCTACACTATGCTGTGTTGGTTTAGTTTTAATTTCCCCAGCTGACTTTATGTATGGAACCAGGGTTAAGTGAATATTCAAAGCACAGTTTTTTCCTAATTCAAATTTTAATTGTCTAATTGCCTCTAAAAAAGGCGACCCTTCAATATCACCAACAGTGCCCCCTATTTCTACAATTACTACATCAACCTTTTTACTATAAGTAACTTTTTTTATGCGATTTTTTATCTCATCAGTAATATGAGGAATTATCTGAACAGTTTTCCCTAAATAATCTCCTCTTCTCTCTTTGCAAATCACAGAATAATAAATTTTACCTGTAGTAATATTGTTATCCTTTGTTAATTTTGCGTTTGTAAAACGTTCATAATGTCCAAGGTCAAGATCAGTTTCAGCGCCATCATCAGTAACATATACCTCTCCGTGCTGATAAGGATTCATGGTGCCAGGATCAACATTAATATAAGGATCACACTTAATGAAAGTTACTTTTAAGCCTCTTGATTCTAAAAGTTTTCCAATAGAAGCACAAGCAATACCTTTGCCCAGGCTTGAAACAACTCCGCCAGTAATAAAAATAAATTTAGCCATTATTAACCTATCTATTCTTTTCTAACATCTTTTTAGAAAATCTTTCAGGAATTTTTCCCGGATACTTGCCATTAAAACACGCTGTGCAAAATTCTTCCTTTGGTAAACGCATAGATTTAAGCATACCTTCAATACTTAAATATTTCAAGCTATCCAAGCCCAAATACTTTTCTATACTCTGTATTGTCTGCTTTGCGGCAATTAATTCTTTTTGCGTAGGAAAATCTATGCCATAAAAACAAGGAAACTTAAGAGGCGGGCAACTTACCCGCATATGTACTGATTTTGCGCCTGCGTCACGCACTGTTTTTACCCTTATTTTACTCGTAGTGCCTCTGACTATAGAATCCTCAACAAGCAATATTTTTTCTTTGGAGCGCCACACATCAAATACATATTTTATTGTTAATTTCATTTTGTGCTTTTCTGGGTCTTGCTCCAAACTACTTCCCCTATTTTCGGAGCTGCTTTCTTG
>QNCH01000218.1 GCA_003645745.1 Candidatus Omnitrophota bacterium | reverse complement strand
TTTTAGTTCTGGAGATACATTCAGCATAGTTGACAGGATTTATGATGAGCAGTCTTATACGTCTGCGAATGTAAATTTGAGTGTTTCAGGAGGAACAGGCGGCAGGATAACATGGAAAGATTCAGGCACAGTTGTTTTGGATGCAAACAATGAATTAGCATATAATATTTTTTCTACTGCAAGTTTAGACAGAGTTAAAGTAAGTGATTCTTTAAAACTTTTAAATTTTTCTACCTCTGCTTATGGCGGCGAAAGTTCAGACTCTCAAACCGGGGGCTATTATCTCTGGGGCACAAGCGGCGCGCTTACTTCTCCCACAGTAACTCACGCTTCTTACGCGGCAGGAGCCGCAAGCAATACAACCATAGCTTTTACTACAGTTAATGCTGTGCCGGTAAACGGAGATGTGCAGGTAACTTTTGGCTCAGGATTTGACATATCAAGCGCAGCGTATGTTTCAGGCAATACAGGGGCAAGCGTATCAGTAAACAGTCAAGTGCTGACTATAAATTTGGGCACACAAGTTTCTGCTGCAGAAGCAGTAAGCATAGTAATATCCGGCATAATTAATCCTGCAGTTACCGGAAGTACCGGCACATATGCAATAGAAACCCAGGACGCAGAAGACATAGCCATAGATACAGGCACAGCCAGCGCGAACACAATTACAGTAGGCGCATTAAGCTCTACTAATGTAGAGCCTGCAAGCTTGGCAGCAGGTGCAAGCGGAAACGTAACTGTAAGTTTTACCACCGCCAATCCCATACCAGCAACCGGTAAAATAGTGGTAACTTTCCCCACATCTTTAGACAGCGGCTTTAGCTTTAACTCAGGCGGAACAAGTGCAGCAACGTCCGCAACCATGGACGGCACATTAAGTGTGGGCATAGCAAGTAATGTAATAACTTTGACCCGTTCCGGCGGAGCTGAGCAGGCAGCAGGTGCAGAAACAATTACTTTAACTTATATTAAAAATCCAGCTTTAACCGGCAGTACAGGCGCATACCAGATAAAAACTACTAATGCTTCAAACGCAGACATAGATGAAGACTCAAGTGTAGGAGCAGACACAATCACAACTGGAAGTCTGACTTCTCCAACCGTAACTCATGCCTCTTATTTAGCAGGCGCAACAAGCAACACAACCATAGCTTTTACCACAGCTAATGCAGTTGAGCAAAACGGAGATGTGCAAGTAACTTTTGGCTCTGGGTTTGACATATCCGGAGCAGATTATGTTTCAGGCAATACCGGGTCAACCGTGTCAGTGAGCCCTCAGGTATTAACGATTAACCTTGGTACAGCTTTAACTGCATCAGAAGCAGTAAGCATTGTAGTTTCCGGGATAACTAACCCTGCGTCCCTTGGCACAACCGGCAGTTATGCAATTGAGACTCAGAATGCAAGTGACATAGAAATTGACTCAGGCATAGCAGATGCAAATTATATTATCCCTGAATTTGCAATTACCGCGCCAAACGGTTCTGAAGAATGGACCGCAAACACTACGCATAATATTACCTGGAATACTACAACAGGCACTGTAGCGGCAGTGAATTTGTTTTATTCCGCGGACAGCGGATCAAACTGGCAAATAATTGAAACTTCTGTTACAAACAGCGGATCCTATGCGTGGAAAACTCCTTTTGTCAGCTCAAATGCAGGTACTTGCAGGGTAAAGATAGAATCTTCTGCTGGCAGTGAAGGTATCGCATCAGACACATCAGATGCTGATTTTAGTATTCTTATTCCGGTAATCACGGTAACCAGCCCTAATGCAGGCACAGAACAGTGGGTTGTGGGCAGTCAGGAGAGTGTTACCTGGACAGCTCCGGCAAGTGTTACTTACGTAAATTTAGAATATTCTTCTGATAACGGAACTATATGGAAAGATATGTCTGGAAACGCGGGAGCGAAAACTACTGTTGCAAACAGCGGCTCTTATACCTGGACAATTCCTGAAGATGTATCCAGAGATGTATTAATCAGGGCAAGTGACGGCACTAAGGTTTCCTTAACAATAACAGGCACAGCCGCGGCTAAAGTTGCAGGCACAGGAAGTTTTGAAGATAGTAATAAAACTTTGGTTTTAGATGTTTTAAGTGATTTTATTGTAGGTGATAGTGTTACGGTTTCTGGTATTGATTTTACTAATTTTAGCGCTTCAGAAGCAGATTATTTGAATTTGGAAATATATAATACAGGTTATATGAATACAGCAGATGATAAAACGATTAAAGTCTATGACCGCGGTACTGATTTTCAATATTTTGGCAGCACAGGCGATGGCTGGCATTCAGCAGAAAGTAATGAGTTGTAATATACTCAAACGTAATAGGTTTGTAAAATTTAGGCGTTTTCCTGTGTTGTAGATTGAAACGATCTGAACCGCAGGCGCAACTCGCTGCGTTGAGGATTTTCAAATGAATAACGTTTCAAGGGGGACGTCCTGAAATTGCAAACCAATTGCGTTTGAGTATAGGTTAATTGTCCTGTAGGGGGCAGGCATGCCTGAACCTCTAATAATTTATTTGATCTGCAATCTGAAATTTACTATGGAGGAATAATGCAAGGTTTACCAATTGGGATACAGACATTTGAAAAAATAGTAAGAGGCGGCTATTTATATATAGATAAGACAGAATATTTATATAATTTGATTACTAAGGGAAGTGTATATTTTTTGTCGCGCCCGCGGAGATTTGGCAAGAGTCTGCTAATTTCAACATTAAATGAAATATTTAAAGGCAATAAAGAATTATTTAAAGGGCTGTGGATAGATAAAAGTGATTATGTGTGGCAGGAATATCCAGTAATCAGATTGGA
>QNCH01000217.1 GCA_003645745.1 Candidatus Omnitrophota bacterium | reverse complement strand
CAGGATCATTGGCCCTGAAGGCGAGTATCATTCTGAGACTTTTAATGTAGGAGAGCAGGTTGAATGGGGCACAATCTCAGGCACAGTTACACTTACAGGTTCAGCAAGCGCGCAAAGTGAAACAGTTGGTTTTAAAACAAGTCTTGACAGCTTTAGCACACAATTTCCCGCCTTAGGCGGAAGTTTATTTAATGCTTGCGGTTCTTCTTTTAGCTATCAGGCTATATTAGGCTCACAGGATGCTGCTTTAGATAAAACTACTGTTTTAGAAGATGTAACAATTACTTATTTGCCTAAAACTGAAGTTTTGTTTTATAGCCAGTGCGTAGAATAGAATTACAATATCTGTTCAAATATAAATAAATTATGGCTCTTTGGAGTTTTGATAGGGTAACTATTTGTTAATACAAATTTATTTTTTTATGCGTAGTAAATGTCGGATAAATTCTGCATAGGGAGTTTATTAGTCGAGAATAGAGGGCCAAAAAAGGAGACAAACCTGGTAGGAGTGACAATGTGATACTAAGCATTGTCATTCCCTGCATAGCAGGACAGATACCCGTAATTTTCTATCGGGAATCCAGCGTTTTTGAGATAAATTTTGACTTTGTAACTGGCAACCTGTGACCTTGTGACTTGGTAGAAAAATATGAAACTGATTAAAAATATTCAAACAATGCGGAAATTAAGTAAAGATTCGCGTTTAAAAGGTAAAACAATAGCTTTTGTGCCTACTATGGGATGCTTGCATTCAGGTCACCTGTCTTTAATCCGTAAGGCAGTTAAAGACTGTGATTTATGCGTGCTAAGTATTTATGTTAATCCTTTGCAGTTTGGCCCTAAAGAAGATTTTAACCAGTATCCCAGAAATTTAAAAAATGATTTAGTAATCGCTAAACATAACAAGGTTGATTATGTTTTTGCTCCTGATAATCACAAGATGTATCCGCAAGATTACCTGACTAGTGTTTCAGTGGATAAAATTACCGGACTGCTTTGCGGATTGTCAAGACCTGGGCATTTTAAAGGTGTAGCAACTGTAGTAAATAAGCTTTTTAATATTGTTATGCCTGATATCGCGTATTTTGGGCAAAAAGATTTTCAGCAGGCTTTGATTATAAAAAAAATGGTGCAGGATTTAAATATAGGGATAAAAATAAAAATTTTGCCCATTGTGCGGGAAAAAGATGGGCTGGCTATGAGTTCCCGCAATATTTATTTATCCAGCAGTCAGAGACAGGATGCGATAGTAGTTTATCGCAGTTTACAAGCAGCGCGCGCTAAAATTATTTCCGGAGAAAAAAATGTAGATAAGCTTGTTAAGTTAATGAAAAATATGATTGAGCAGGTTAAATCCGCAAAAATAGATTATCTGAGTATTGTGGACGCGGATGATTTGTCTAAGAAAAAAGAAATTAGCGGGAAAGTATTAATTGCTTTAGCTGTTTTTATTGGTAAAATTAGATTAATTGATAATATTGTCCTTAATAAAATTTATAGGTAAAAAGAGGGGTAGGGACAGGTCGTGGTCTGTCTGTGTATTTTATTAAGGGGTTATAAAATATACAGGTTTTGCTTTTATTTATTTTTTTATTCTGACTCCTGACTTCTGAATTCTTTGAATTACCCCATACATTTTTTTATAGAGCTAATAATGTTAAATACTGACGTAGCAGAGAGAATAAACCGCAGTTTAGAATTTCAGGATCAGGAAAGGCTTGCTGTTTGTGATTTTTTAGATCATAAAAAATTATTCTACTATTTTTCCCATAAAAAAAATCCAGATGCAGCAGACAGAGTAAAGGCATATCATCAACTGGGAATAGATATTTGTTGGCGTTTTGAAAGGCGTAGAACAAAACGAGTTGGTTTGCTTAAACAATTAGTTGAAAAATATACATTGCGCAATCAACAATTTGATTTGTTAACTCAGACTGAACTGACGCGGGAATTTGATGATTTCGCGGAGCAGCAGAAGTTGTTTGCTCCTTATACTTATTTAGCGATGTCTGTGCCTGGATGTTTAAATCCTGTGCATTACAGCCTTGGCTTAGAAAATTTTCGTGAGCAAATGTATGTTGATCTTATTGAATTTGAACGTATTTTTGACCGTTTATCCGAAAATCTATATTTGCGCGCTAAAAGATTTGCTGCACATAATTTTGGCAATATATTTTTTATTATGGACACATTGGCCAATGATCAGGGCTTAATCTTTTCTCAACAATTTTTAAAAATGAGTTATCTTCCGCGCGTTAAAAAAGCTATTGTTCCATTAAAACAAAAAAATATCAAAGTAATCTTACATTCTCCGGGTAATATTAGTGAAATCATTCCTGAGCTGATTGAGATTGGTATTAACGGCATTCATCCTGTAGAAAGTAGTTCTGGTATGGATAGCGGGATGTTACGAAAAAGGTACGCGAATTCATTACTACTGTTATGCGGGATTAGTTTAGCAGGCAAAAAGGATGAGATTCTTGAATGTACTAAAAGAATTATTCATTCCTGTACTCATTTGAGAGGCTATTTTATCGGTTCATCTTTCGGCATAAATAATAGTGTAGAACTAAAGGATATATTTTCTTTTTATACCGCGATAAAGGAATATTTATAAAAGTGGATAGTTGTAGATTCCCGCTAAAAGATTGCGGGAATCTAATTTATCAGTTTTTTTTATTTGTTTTTTATTCTGACTACTGAATTCTATGATTGTAGTAATTATCTACCGCGTCCGCAAGCCTGCCGATTTCAGCTAAGCAAAGTTGTTCTCCGCGTATTTTGGGAGATATTTTTAAATTTTCTAATATATTTTGCATAGGGGTTTTT
>QNCH01000216.1 GCA_003645745.1 Candidatus Omnitrophota bacterium | reverse complement strand
AGCAAGCGCCTGAGAATCAGTTATCGGAACATAATCGGCTCTGTTTATCTGCTTGTAATAAGCATGTTCAGGGCCAACGCCAGGATAATCCAAACCAGCGGATATTGAATGCGCGATTTTCACCTGCCCATCCTTATCCTGCAAAAGATAACTTTTACTTCCATGCAAAACTCCTACAGAACCTTTAACTAAGCTTGCCGCGTGTTTCCCTGAATTAATTCCTAAGCCTGCGGCTTCAAGTCCAATAAACTTTACTTTTTTATCTTTAAAAAAAGGATAAAAAAGCCCCATAGAATTACTTCCGCCTCCTATACAAGCAATCAGGTAATCAGGCAAACAGCCTTCTTTCCGAATAATCTGCCTTTTAGCTTCTTTGCCAATTACTGTTTGAAAATTCCTGACAATCATCGGATAAGGATGCGGGCCAACTACAGAGCCAAGCACATAATGCGTTGTGCGTATTGTTGCAATCCAATTACGAATAGCTTCATTCGTTGCGTCTTTAAGAGTCATACTCCCTGACTTAACACAACTAACTTTTGCTCCGAGAAGTTCCATTCTAAAAACATTCAGCTGCTGCCTATGCATATCTTCCTGCCCCATAAAAACTTCACATTCCAATCCAAAACGCGCTGCAGCAACCGCGGTTGCCACACCATGCTGTCCAGCACCTGTTTCAGCGATAACACGTTTTTTACCCATCATTAAACATAAAAGCACCTGTCCAAGCGTGTTATTTATCTTGTGCGCTCCTGTATGCAAAAGATCTTCTCTTTTTAAATAAATTTTTAAGCCAAAATGCTCACTCAACCTCTGGGCAAAATAAAGAGGCGTAGGCCTTCCGGCAAACTCTGACAAATAAAAATTTAATTTTTTCCTAAAATCAGGACTCTTTTTTGCCTGAGAATAACATTGCTCTAAATCTTTTAAAGCTTTAACCAGAGTTTCCGAAATAAACATTCCTCCGAAATTTCCAAAATATCCTTTGTAATCAGGTAATCTCGCCATTGTTATTTTTTCCTTTTAATAAAAGAATCATATATGCCTGTTTTCAGTTCTAACTTTTTTTGTACTTTTTTAGCAGCATCAACGGACTTAAATAATCCAACACTAATTTTAAAATAAGGCCTGCCTCTTACATCAATTGTATTAATAATTACTTTAAAACCCTGATTTTTGAGTTCTCTAACAAAACGCATAGCTGCTTCTTCAGCCGCATACTCTCCTACCTGAATAGTATAAAGATTGAGCTCAGGCATTTGAACTTTTTTTACTTCCTTCTTCTCAAGTTTTACAGGTAAAATCTTTTGTTTTACTACCTTTTTCCTAACCTGAACAGGCTTAGCTGGCACAGTAGTTTTAATCCTGGGCTGAAGTTGTTTAACATTACTTGCTTTAACTACAACCTTAGACTCAACCGGTAAATTTTTATCAGACACAGAAGAAGAAGGAGTTTCACGAGGATTTAAAAGCGCGGCAAAAAGAATAAAAATAATCACCAGTAAAAAGGCAATAATCGGCTTAGCTGAAATTTTATCATAAATCAGATTTAAGATATTTTCCTTAAGCTGACTTGTTTTTTGCTGCTGAAGCATTTTATGCTCTAATTTTTTGTTCTGTTGCTCAATGCTAATTACTTTTTTTTCAACCTCAAAAATTTTGTCCTGAAGCACGCGATTTTCTTCTAATAACTTTTCACTACGCGCAATTTCTTTATTTAAAAGGCTATGCTCTAATTGAACTTCCTGCTTTTGCTTATTAACAGCCTGTTCAACAATTTTTTCAGTTTCAACAGGCTTTTCAGGTTCAGCAAGCTTTTCTTTTTTCTGAGAGCTAAAATCTTTACTAAAATTCTGTTCACTTATCTTTTTTTTTTCCTCTTGCTGTTCAGAAAAAAAATTACCATAAAGCTTACGTTTAACATCAAGAACAGATTTTCCTACTTTTTTTTTAGGTATAAAATATCTATCGTCTATATTAGAAATATTTTTATCAGTTTTCCTTTTACGCTTAACATTCCCATAAAGTTTTTGCTGAATATCCTGTTCTGAAAATTTTTTCTTTCCGTCTTGATTATCTTTTTTATTCAACATAAGTCACCCTACTTTACGGCCTTTCCTTTTTTATCTGTAATATAAACGATTTCAATAAATCAGCATTTTTTCTGCCCGGAGCATCTTCGACACCAGAAGAAACATCTACCGCATAAGGAGCTAAACACTGAATCACTGTTTCCACATTTTTTAAATTTAGTCCGCCGGCAATAATTATCGGCTTTTTCAATCTCAAATTTTGCAGCCTCTTATGATCAAAAGACAGCCCTGTACCGCCATAAGCATCAAGAGTATAAGTATCAAACAAATACGCGTCTATATTCTTATACTCAACAAAATTTTGCATAGAATTTTCATCTTTTATTCTAAATGTTTTTATTATTCTACAATATTTACGCAAAAAAGCACAATATCTATCATCCTCTTCTCCATGCAATTGTACCGCGTCAAGCCCACAAAACCGTATTACCTTAAGCACATCCTGCGCTGGAGCGTTAACAAACACTCCAACTTTAAACGTAAACAATGGCAGTTCTTTAATAATAGACAGAGCTTTTCTTGACGAAACATGACGGCTGCTTTTAGCAAAAACAAACCCCAGAGCATCTGCTCCATATTTGGCCGCGTTTAACGCGTCTAAAACATTAGTAATCCCGCAAATTTTAACTTTAATCATTACCTAATAAACTTTTAATTTTTGCAGACATATCTTTTGCAGTAACTATTGCCTCTCCAATAAGCACAGCATTAACTCCATTTTTCTCTAACAGTATTATGTCGTTTCT
>QNCH01000215.1 GCA_003645745.1 Candidatus Omnitrophota bacterium | reverse complement strand
CCCCTCCTTTTTTGATTGGTTAAATTCCTAATCTTTCCGCTATTTTTTTCATAACTATTTCAATGTTTCCTCCCGACCTAATCACAATATTTTTACAATTTTCATAGCAAACATACACATTTTTATAATTGTTTTTGTTTTTAATAATCTTTTCTACTTTTCTTGATAAAATCATCCTGCTCCTCTCTGGTTAGATTTTTCCACGCTAAATCCATTGGCTCTGCTATTGTTTGTTTAAAGCGCGACTCCTGCGCCTCAATGTTTATACCTGCTTTTCTTTGTCTTGTTATCCATTTCAGTCCTGATTGAAATTTTTGATATAGTCTTAAAAAGGGCACGGGTCAACCTCCATTTCTGTTTGCACTATTTGCTTTAGCCAGCTATATTGTTTTTGCTTATCGTCTGTATCCCCAAAAAATCTTTTAGAATTATTTGCATATTTTAATTTAATTTCTATGTTTTGCTTGCCCGTAATTCTGCTTTTTAGAACAGTCAATACCGTGTCATAATTACTTTTTTCTCTTTCAATCAAAAAAACATTTGCGGCGCGGTTTGTAATGTCACCTGAACCTGAAATATCCATTTTGGTTATTTGCGCGTTTGTTTTTCTGGGATGAGCTATAACGTGAGTGTGAACATCATACTTGCGTGAAAACTCAATAACTTTGCCTACAAAATCAGATTGCTGCCTGTAATAACCTTCTCTACTGTCTTTGAATGATACTGTCATCAAGTTATCGATAAGAAAGGTCTTGCAATTATATCTTTTTGCAGCCTTTCCAAACTGCTCAAGAATATACTCTCCCGACGATGAACCAGCAGAACTGTAAACAAATAATTTATCTTCATACCAACTCCTCATTGCCTGTTTAATTTCTTTTCGCACATAAATACTGTTATTTTTTATAGTGATATATTTTTCGCCTGCCATATTAAGCTCTAACCAGTATCTCAATAAGCCTGCCACTAATTCACCGCTATAAAGGCAAACAGGTTTATTTTGCTCTACGGATTCAATCATCAGCTGATGAAGAAACACGCTTTTTCCGCTGCCGCTTTCCCCTGTCCAAACAGATACCTGCCCTGTAATGAAACCATTGATTTTATTGTCCAATTCCCATATTCCCGACTTAATGACTTCCCATTTTGAAGGGTCAAGTGTTTCAACCTTTGACAATCTTTCAATATCCCTAATTGGCACTTCTGTGGCATTTTTAACTGCGTTAACAACACTTTCCTTGCCCTGAAAATACAAATGTAAGTTTGCGTCTTTGTGCTTGCTAATCACTCTGTAGCATTGCCAATCTTCAAGCTTGACTAATAATTTTCGCACTAATTCTTGCCCCGCAACGTCATTATCCCCCCAAAGAATTATTTTTTGAAATTTCTGCAACCAATCCCAGCAATTCACAATACAATTCAAATCATTTGCGCCCGAAGGAACAGATACAACATTTTTAATCCCGCACTCATCTAATGCCAGTGTATCACAATTTCCACTAATGGAAATACACCCTCTTTGCCTGACAATAATCATACCACTCGAAACTTGAACACAATAAACATCCCCTTTATATTTAATTGTTTTTCTTTTTAAACACCTCTGAGTAGAAGTGAATTGTTTACCAAAAAGAATACTCACTTTGAACCATTTCCCTAATTTATTTTGTCTCGAGATTATTGTAGAAACATAACCAGCTAAATGCGCAATCGTTTGAATAAAAACACAATTTTGAATTTTGTTTGAAGAAAATTCTATTTGGTTTCTATCGGGAACAAAATTTCCATCCCAATATTTAATTTCATCAATTATTAATTTTTTCTGCTTTAATGTTGATTGAGCTATCCATTGATGTGGAAAATCTTTTTTTAAATAATCTGGTGTTATTTTTCTGCTCATATAGAATCTATATTTACCGTTTATTTTATCTAATTTGTAAATAAGTTTTAAGCTGTCTAATATATTTTTTAATCTATCCCGTTTGCGCTTTTTGGTAAAGTTTACATATAAATCGCGTTTTTTTCGTATAGTAATATCTGCGAATACCGCGATAAATAACCTTATTTCATCATCAGTTAATTTAATTCCTTTGCCATTATGAATTGCTGTTCTGGGAATTTTTACCCCTCCAATAGGCATTGATCCAGCTTCACGTTTTTCTAATTTGCCATCTCGTTCTAAAATAATTTTATGTTTTATCGTGGTAAATGAATAATATTTTTGTTGATTTGAAAGTTCTATAAATTCGCCATTATATGGTTTTTTAATTTTTGCAATAGGTAAAACAAACTCTAAACTTTTATCTTTTTTGTATTGGGCTACTTTCTCTTGTGTATAATTTTTAAACTCTACCCACCCTTTTTTAGTTAGTATTTCAGTTTCACCTGAAAAACATTCTCCTTCGGTGATCACCAAGGGCAATTTAAAATCGCAGTCATCCATACCCCAAAATACAGCCTTCCCCCCTTTTTCTCTCCAGCTTTTTACTCCGTTGCCATTATATTTGCAAGGTTTCCGATATTTAACTAAAACTAATTTTCCGTTTTCGTAATAGGGGAATACAATATTACCGTTTTTTTCTCCTATCTTTCTTCTCTGCATAGTTTCTTTGCTTATTCCTCTTAGCTTGAGATATTTTTCAACCCTGCTTTCTGGATTTTTCCATTCAATTTTTTGTTTTATATACGTTTTTTGAATTTCTATGTCTCTATCCTGTGTTATGTTCTCGTTGAAATCCTGACATAACTTTTTAAATGAGCCTTTCATTCCACATTTACCACGCAAACAGTTGAAAGTTAGTTTTTCCGTGTTCAAAGCAAAACTATACTTGTCTTTCTTGT
>QNCH01000214.1 GCA_003645745.1 Candidatus Omnitrophota bacterium | reverse complement strand
TCCTGTCTTTTTTCAGCAAAACCTAATTACGCATAAACACTGTATTGGATAAAGTTAATGTTAACGGGTTATCTAATATACGCCCCCTAACAGAATCTTTTTGCATCATAAGTGTAACATCCACTAATTCAGGGGCTAAACTATTAATATAGCTGTTTCCTGCTTCATCCCACGCCCTGCCCTGGACAAAAAAAACATTAATATCACGGCAGACAATTTTCTGAGATTGCAAACTTGCGCTATTATCCCAGATCCTTTTAACTAAATAGGAAACCGTATTTAGTGTGAGCACACAATATTCAATTTGCCAATCAAGCTGGCCAGCAGCTCCCCATTCCACAAAACCCAGAGAATCAAACACAGTGCCGTCACCATCAGCATCTACAGGCACTTGAAAAACTATGCTTAAGCCTGAATCAGACTGCATAGAAAGAGCATCTCCCACTGGCAATGTATTAATTTGTAAACTATCTTTTGACGCTAAACGCAATTCCTTTACAAATAAGGACATACCAGTTCTCGCTTTGCTATTAAGATCTATTTTTGCCATAGATTCTCCAAAAAATCTATTCTGTGAAACAATCGCAGTGAATAATGTGCCAATAACTATTGTATATATACCTACAGAAACAATTGTTTCTATAAGTGTAAAGCCATTGTTCTTTATCTTCATAATTATTAATCCTTATTTTATAATTTTAATCAAATCATAATGGATTCATTTTTTGGTTAATAAATTTGTCATTTTATCTTTATCTTCATCTTTTGTATTTGTATCGCATTATCTAATCTATCTGTATCGGACAGGTCACGACCTGTCCCTACTAACCAAATTATTTTTATACAGCATTAACTGCTACTTCAATTTGATAAGGAGAATCTAAGCCTCCATTTACATTAAGAGTATCCTCCCCTGTATCTAAAAGCCCGTTAAAGTTCGCGTCCTCGCCAAGAATACGATTTTTCTGTTTTAAACAAATAATAATTTTTACTCCTAACATACTTGGCAATCCGCTGCTAAAAGTTTCCAGAGTACTAATTGTAACCAACCCCAAATGCTGCACGCCTTTTGCCGTTAATTCAGGCACTAAAAAAGTCACGTTACTATACTGCGGCAATACATTATCAAACCCAACTCCGCGAATTTCATTCATTTTTCCTTCAAGAAAATTCATACAAATAACCTGATAGTCATTTAGTTCATTTACCTGTAACAAATAACTTGCGGTCTGAAATGTCCCGGCAAGAACAACCGCCATAATTAATGTAGAGATCAATATCTCAATTAAAGTAAATCCTTTGCTATTTTTCATAAAATAAACCCTTTTCTCTTTAAAAAAAATAAGCCGAGCCACCTTTTTTTACTACGGCAGCTCGGCTATCATTAGTTTTTCCCCTTTTTTTCGGCAACCTGGCTGTCTATTAGGAAGAAACCTTTAGACCCGCGGCTTTGCTCCGAAGGATTATTTTTATAAATCATTAACCTTCGGAGTTCTGATTCAGCCTTTCTTAAAAAGCCTGTCTCAGAACGTCCCCGCTTTTCAACGGGTTTGCTATTATCGGTAAAAAGACACATTATTTACCATCTTATTGTACTCTTATTACAATTATAACATAAATACACAACTTTGTCAATAGGTTGTAAAAACTTTTCCAATCTATTGACAACCAATTATCCAAAATTTTATTTATCTCCCCGTGTCTAAAATAAAACAATCTTTATTTTTTTTATTCACCATCTTTAAATATCATTCCAAACAGAAAAATTCATCTGATTAAAAAAATCAAAACTGACTTCCTGCCATAAAGGCTTGTTGCCGGCAAAAAAAACATCAGATGGAGAACTGCCTGCTGTTTTAAAACGCTGATCATAAGCAAGGTTTGTTGGGGCATGATAATAATACAAGTAATACGCATTACAATGTATAGAACCAGGGGCAAGCCTGCCTCTATTGTCATATCCCAAGTTTGAAGCACATTCATAATCAACAAAATCATTATTTGCCGCGGAAAAACCTTCTTTTGCCAAGATAAAATAAGCTCCATTATAATTACGGACATGCTTACGGTGTATAGGATTTTCTATATCATGTTTATCATAAAAATCCCAATTTTCCAATATAGCTCCTTTATCTTTTTCATTACTTGACACCCAGCGGTTAGCAGCCATTAACGCGTTATAAGTATGATCCTCAGACACCTCACTTGGCCACATCCCATAAGTATAGCTCTCTCCGCTTGGCTCCCAGGAGAACGTTGCACTAGCTGTGCCTGTAGGGTCATTATGTTGGAAAGTTGCGATATAAGCCGCGTCTTTTAGATCAATAATGCTGCGCAAAGCCATTTGATTATCATCAGAAATTCCGGGGTAATAATTGCGGTCATCTAAAACCCCGTCATCATCTAAACGACAACGGTGTACCCAGATCCCGCCTTCAGTTGTATGATTTACTTCGCTAAACTCGCCAGTTACAGGATCTTTTTTTACATACAAATAAGGATAATCCCGGTAACGCTCAGTTGCAGGCAAAACCTGCGGGTCATTAAAATCATCAGAAAGAGTAAAAATACGTTTTTTAGAAATCACTGCGCTGGTTACCCAATTTGTTGTATTATAATCACCTTTTAGATAAATGTTTTCCTCACCCAAAGTTGTAAACCCATAATCAGACTGCGCGCGCGGAAGTTTTTCCGCGTTAGTAAAACGTATGGGAATTTTCGCATAAATAATGCCGTTATTAGGATATTTATTTTTTGCCTGCATTTTCTGTAAATCAATTTCTAAAATAACATTCCATTTTCCGGTAAATGTATTAATAAATTTTACCTTTCTTGCCACATCATT
>QNCH01000213.1 GCA_003645745.1 Candidatus Omnitrophota bacterium | reverse complement strand
TCTATCTATTTATAATATATAACATTTTTTTATTTTTGTCAAGTGTTAGGCAACGATATTTACAAGAGGAACCCATACAATCTCAAATCGCATATTTCAATCTGTAGGGGCATGATTCATCATGCCCGATGTCGTTAAATTATTGTTATTATTATTACGAGTTTGATAAATCAAACATTGTAATCTATTTTGTAATACTATACTCAAACGTAATAGGTTTGAGTATATATTAAATTGGATTCCCGCTAAAAGCATTGCGGGAATGACAAAAATTGGGAGGACAGAATAGACAATAAGATGCTGCCTCTCATTCTCATTCCCGCAATCTTTTAGCGGGCATTGTCCTGCTTGCAGGGAATCTACTTTGAAAAATGCACTTATGTCTAAAGAATAAATTTATGGTGTCCCCGCTTCATTTACCGATTACACATTTTTATTTATAATACTTGCATTCCCTTCTAAATTAATGTATCATACTTTTTTAAATTTATGTACTCACAAAAATACATTTTGTATTAATAAATCATAAGGAGGAATAAAAATGGAAAAGCAGAAAAATAATATCCAAACATTCGAGTATAAAGCTGAAATGAAACAATTGTTAGATTTGATTATTCATTCACTCTACACTCATCCTGAAATATTTTTAAGAGAACTAATTTCTAATTCTGCTGACGCGTTAAATAAAATTAGATTCCGCAAACTTACAGACAAAAATATTCTTGATCAGGATGCCCCTTTAGAAATAAAAATAGAAGTTGATTCTAAAAGAGAAACATTTTCTATTGAAGATACCGGTATTGGCATGACAAAAGAGGAGCTAATTAATAATATCGGCACTATTGCTAATTCAGGCACTCTTGATTTTATAAAAATAATGCAGCAGCAAGGCAAGCAAGGCCTTGATGAAAAACTAATCGGCCAGTTTGGCGTTGGATTTTATGCTGTATTTATGGTTACTGACGAAGTTACAATTGAAACACGCTGCTCAGATATTAACGAAAAAGCATATTCATGGAAATCAACCGGTACAGGAACATTTACAATTACAGAATGTGAAAAAAAACACCGCGGCACAAAAATATCTTTTAAAGTCAAAGAAAGCGCCAAAGAATTTTCGCAAAACTACAGAATAAAAGAAATCATCAATAAATATTCTAACTTTGTCAATTTCCCTATATTTTTAGGAAAAGAAAAAATAAACACGATAAACGCGCTATGGTACAAAAAACCTGAACAAACCACCAGCACAGAACTCAACGAATTTTATAAATTTATTAGTAATAGTTCTGAACCGCCATTAGGGCATTTACAGCTTTCCATTGAAGGCACAGTTAGTTTTAAAGCTTTACTTTTCATCCCTGAAAACGCGCCATATGATTTGTTACGCTCGATCCATGATGAAAAATCATTAAATCTTTACTCTAATAAAGTCTTAATTCAGAGTGACTGCAAACCTCTATTGCCTGAATACCTGCGTTTTGTTAAAGGAGTAGTTGATACAGCAGATTTACCGCTGAATGTTTCGCGTGAAATAACTCAATCAAACCCGGCAATGACAAAAATAAACCAGGTAATTACTGGGAAAATTTTATCATTACTTGACAATTGGGCAAAAAACGACAAAGAAAAATATTTCAAATTTTATAAAAATTTTGGGCCTTTACTCAAAACAGGAATTAATTCAGATTTTTATAACCGTGATAAAATAATCGATCTTCTACGTTTTAACACTTCCTTTACTAATGATACTAATGAATTTGAATTGATTTCATTAAAAGCATATACACAAAGGATGAAAGAAGGCCAAAAAGAAATTTACTATTTATCAGGAGAGCATAAAGAAATCTTAGACAAAAATCCTAATTTAGAATATTTTAAAGAGAATAATATTGAAGTCCTGCTTGTAACTGAACCTGTTGAAGTATTTATTATGCCTTCTATTAATGAATATGACAAAAAACCCCTTAAATCCATTGATAAAGCTGACATTGATCTAATCCAAAAAAATAAAATAGAAACACCCGAAGATAAACTTTCAACGTCTCTGCTTTCAGTATTTAAAACTACCCTTGCAGATAGAGTTGAAAATGTGTTAATTTCCAAAAGGCTCATAAATTCTCCGGCAACTTTAGTTGTCGGCAAACAAGGCATGGACACACAAATGGAAAAAATGCTAAAAATGATGCAGAAAGATTTTAAAGGAGCAAAAAAAATATTAGAAATTAATATGTCTCACCCTCTAATCAAAAACCTTTCCAAAATGTATATTGCTGACAGCTCCAGTGAATTGCTTAAAAAATGCATTCTGCAATTATACGATGGAGTATCATTTACAGATGGGAATATACCGCAAGCCGCGGAATTTACACAAAGAATGGTTGAAATTATGCAGGAAGCAACAAATTAGAAATTCGCAACTGAGACACGAAGCAGCGCAGTGGTGAAAAATCACTTTGGATTATCCCAGCCATTCAGAGAAACTATACTCAAACGTAATAGGTTTGCAAAATTTAGGCGTTTCACTGTACTGTAAATTGGAACATTCTGATTGAGACAAGCCGCAGGCGCAGCTTGCTGCGCCTAAGAATTTGCGAGAGAAGAACGTTCCAAGATGCAGTGCAGGGGAACGTCATAAAATTGCAAACTTATTACGTTTGAGTATAAAGCGAAAAAGTGCAGTTTTTTTGTCCGCTGGATAAAATGCCTATATGTTGATTGATATATTTTTCTCATTAAATAAATTTTTTAGCCTCGTTAATAGAATCTATGGGTAGCCGGAGGCTCCGGCAAATGCCCAAGTGTATGAAATAAAGCAATTTCTATCGTTTTAAAGCGTTTAAATCCATAGGAT
>QNCH01000212.1 GCA_003645745.1 Candidatus Omnitrophota bacterium | reverse complement strand
AGATATTGAGGGGGAGGAGCAGGTTGTTAATCAGCAGGTTGTGTCTAATCCAGGACATAGTCCTGGTGCAATCCCTGAGTTTTTACATAAGCATGGTGTAGAAGTTATTATTGCCGGAGGTATGGGGATGCGGGCGGTTGGACTGTTTCAGCAATTTAACATACAAACACTTTTAGGGATAGACGGTATAGTCGATGATGTTGTTGCAAAATTAGTTAAAGGAGAACTTAAAGGCGGAGAAAGTTTATGCCACCCAGGCGCTGGAAAAGGTTATGGTATAGATAAAACAGTATGTGATCATACTAATGATGCTGAGTAACAAGTTAAAAAATGCCTCTACTCCGTAAATTTACAAGGGGGCAGAGGGTTACACATTTAAGGTAATCTTTTTTTGTAATCATTTTGAATTAAATAATTTAAAAAGAAAGGGTAAAATGAAAATATGTATTAGTGCGGAATCAGATAAATTAGACGCAAAAGTTGATGCTCGTTTTGGTAGAAGTGGTTATTTTATTTTTATAAATACTGAAAATGATGAATTTGAGGCAATTAAAAATCCTAATGAAGAGACAGCAGGCGGCGCAGGTATTCAAGCAGGCCAGTTAATGGATACTCATGGCGTTGGAGTTGTGCTGACTGGCAATGTTGGGCCAAATGCTTTTAGCACTTTACAAGCAGCGGGTATAAAAATTGTTACTGGAGTATCTGGAACAGTAAAAGAAGCTTTAGAAAATTATCAGTCAGGTAAGTATGAGGATACTAAAGAGCCAAGTGTAGATTCCAAATTTGGCGTAAATTAATTATTTTTTGCAGATAACAAATGGGGCAGGATTGACAATATACTCAAACCTATTACGTTTGAGTATAAATACCAAAAATTAAATAATTTAATCTATATGCATTATTTTATTAATGATTTTTTTCTTAATTCAATTAAAGTAAAAAAGCAATTATTTCTTATTGCCGGGCCGTGTGTAATAGAATCTGAAAAGATGTGTTTGGAACATGCGGCAGCGATCAGGGATATTTGTAATCATTTAAGCATTCCTTTTATCTTCAAGTCAAGTTATGATAAAGCTAACCGCACTTCAATTAATTCTTTTCGCGGCCCAGGCATAAGCAAGGGATTAGATATTTTAAAGAAAATAAGTAAGCAAATAGGTGTTCCTGTTACCAGTGATGTACACGGAATTGATGAGGTCAGGCGTGCTAAAGAAGTTCTGGATATAATTCAAATACCTGCGCTATTAAGCAGACAGACTGATTTAATCCTTTGTGCGGCAAAATCAGGTAAAATAGTTAATGTTAAAAAGGGGCAGTTTATGGCTCCTGCTGATATGCAGAATATTATTTCTAAGATTGAAAGCGTTGGCAATAAAAAAATAATGCTGACTGAAAGAGGCTCTTGTTTTGGCTATAATAATCTAATTAGTGATATGCGTTCTATAGTAATTATGCACGAATTTGGGTATCCTGTTGTTTTTGATGCTACGCATAGTGTGCAATTACCAAGTGCAGGCGGGTCTAAATCTTTGGGGGAAAGCAGGTTTGCTTCTGTTTTGGCGTTAAGTGCTGTAGCAGCTGGGTGTGACGGATTGTTTATTGAAGTACACAAGGATCCTAAAAAAGCGTTATGTGATGGTCCAAATATGATTGATTTTAGCACAGTAGAAAAATTGTTAGTAAAGGCAAAAAAAATAATGGATGTTATTAATGAATAAGCAGGATTCGCAGGAAATAGCCAAACAGGTATTACAGAATGAAGCACAAGCTATTACTAACCTTATTTCTCGTGTAGGTAAAAGTTTCAGTGCTGCGGTAGAACTTACGGCAAATTGCAAAGGCAGAATTGTGCTTACAGGTATGGGCAAACCTGGGTTAATTGCAAGTAAAATTTCCGCGACTTTGTCTAGTATTGGAGTGCCAAGCTTATTTTTACATCCTGCAGAGGCTATACATGGAGATTTGGGGCGTGTAATTAAAGAAGATGTGTTGATTGCAATTTCTAATAGTGGAGAAACAGAAGAGATTACCCGGCTTCTGCCAATAATTAAGAAAATTGGCGTAAAACTAATTTGTTTTACAGGCAGGATTGAATCCAGCCTTGCTGTTAATAGTGATATAGTATTAAATGTGGGAGTCAAAGAAGAAGCTTGCCCGTTTAATTTGGTGCCTACTTCAAGTACAACCGCGGAATTGGCGATGGGGGATGCTTTGGCTATTGCTGTGCTGAAAAAACGCGGGTTTAAAATTGAGGAATATGCTTTTTATCATCCTGGAGGAAGTCTGGGGAAGAGGTTATTAAAAGTAGAAGACTTGATGCGCAAGTCACAATATATTCCTATTGTGTTTAAAAATACTATGGTAAAGACAGTTTTACTTGAAATTACTAAGTTTCGTACTGGATGCGCTCTTGTTGTAAACAAAAATAAACAGCTTATAGGAATTTTTACTGATGGAGATTTAAGGCGGCATATTGAGACAGAGACTGATTTATTGTTAAAAGAGGTTTGTTTAGTGATGACAGATAATCCGGTGACTATAAGAGGAAATAAATTAGCAGTTGAAGCTTTAAAACTTTTAAAAGATAGAAAAATTGATGAAATTGCTGTAGTCGGCACAGATAATATCCCTGTAGGCCTTTTGGATGTGCAGGATTTACTTAAAACGGGGATTGTATGAGAAAAGACAAGATGCAACAGATTAAGGCAGTTAGTGACCGTAAAGAAATAAAGTTTACATTTCTACCTCACATCTTCAGGCCATCTTTACCAGATCTTCAATCACGATTTCCTCAATGTACCTCAAGTACGCCGTGAAAATCGTTTATTCAGATCAGACAAATCTGACCTAAATCTGTGGCTATAAATGTAAATT
>QNCH01000211.1 GCA_003645745.1 Candidatus Omnitrophota bacterium | reverse complement strand
TAAAAAAATTGGGCGCTAAAATAACTGTTTGCGGGCCTAAAACTTTAATTCCTCAAAATATTGATCAATTAGGAGTTAAAGTTGTTAACTACCTGCCTGATGCAATCAAAGGAGCAGACGTACTTAATATCTTAAGAATCCAAAATGAACGGCAAAAATATGGACTTCTGCCTTCTTTACGTGAATATTCAAAAGAATTCGGAATTACAAAAGAAAAATTAGCTAAATTCGCGAAAAAAGATGTTCTGGTTATGCATCCAGGCCCAATAAACAGGGGTATTGAAATGACCTCTAATGTTGCTGACGGACAGTATTCAGTAATTTTAAATCAGGTCACTAATGGCCTGGCTGTAAGAATGGCTGTATTTTATTTAATTGCTCAGGTTGGTGAAAATTAAAATGAAATTATTAATTAAAAATGGCAGAATAATTGACATAAAAAGCGCTCTTGACGCGCAAATGGATTTATTGATTGAAGAAGATAAAATTATCAAAATAGCTAAAAATTTAAAAATAGAAGATACTACAATTTTTGACGCAAAAAACATGGTTATTGTCCCAGGTTTAATTGATCTCCATACACATTTAAGACAGCCTGGTTATGAATATAAAGAAACTATTTGCAGCGGCAGCAGAGCTGCTGCTTTCGGCGGTTTTACAAGCATTTGCTGTATGCCCAATACCAATCCAATAATAGACAATCAAAATGTAGTAGAGTTTATTTTATCTGAAGCTAAAAAATGCGGTTTAATAAATATTTTTGTTATTGGCGCGATTAGCAAAGGCTCGAATGGAAAGCAGCTTGCTGAAATCGGAGAATTAAAAAAAGCAGGAGTAGTCGCAATTTCAGACGATGGCAATCCTGTAGAAAACGCGGAAATAATGCGCAGGGCAATGGAATACGCGTCTATGTTCGGCCTGCCTGTAATCAGCCATTGCGAAGACAAAAATTTATCTGCTGAAGGCGTAATGAACGAAGGGTATAGGGCAACTGTATTAGGACTAAAAGGAATTCCGCGTATTGCAGAAATTATCGCGGTTGCGCGGGATATAGAAATTGCCTCTTTTACTAAAACAAAACTGCATATCGCACACATAAGCTGCACGGAATCTGTGGAATTAGTCAGACAGGCAAAAAAAAGAGGGGTACAGGTAACTTGTGAATGCTGTGCGCATCATTTTACTTTAACTGAAGACGCGGTAACAGGCTATAATACAAATACAAAAATTAATCCTCCTTTGCGTACTAAAGCAGATATTGCTGCAGTTAAACAGGGTTTAAAAGACGGAACTATTGATTGTATTGTTACTGACCACGCGCCGCATTCAGAAGAAGAAAAAGATTTATGCTTTGACACCGCTCCTTTTGGCATAATCGGCTTAGAAACATCCTTAGGCCTGGCAATAACAGAATTAGTGGAAAAAAAAGTTTTAACATTAAAGCAATTAGTAGAAAAAATGTCTTTTAATCCAGCTAAAATTTTAGAAATAGATAAAGGATATATTTGTGAAGGTTGTACCGCAGACATTACAGTATTAGACCCGCATAAAAATTGGGTAGTATCTAAAGATAAATTTGTTTCTAAATCCCAAAATTCCCCATTTATTAATTTTAACCTTTGCGGCAAAGCAGTACTAACCATTGTTTCAGGCAAGGTTGTTTTTAAGGAAGATAAAGAGCCTTAAAATTTTATTATAATATTCATAATAAAAACAAGGTGATGGTAAAAAATATTACTAATATTCATTTGACAAAAAATAACTTTACAGGGTATACTTCTCAAACGCAATTGGTTTGTAAAATTTAGGTGTTTCCCTGTGCCCTAGATTGGAACGTTCTGACCTAAGTCAAACCTTAGGCGCAGCTTGCTGCGCCTAAGGTTTTACGAATGAAGAACGTTTCAAGATGCAGTGCGGGGGAATGTCATAAAATTACAAACCAATTGCGTTTGAGTATATTAAGTAGGCATATATTTTAAAAAGGTTCCCTCCTGCTAAAAAATCCCTCGGGATCAACCGAAAGGTTTAGGTTGGAGGGTCAAACTTAACTTTTTCTATATTCAAAAAAAAGATGAAGTTTGGAAATATTCAAGATCAAACCAATTCTTTACTAAACATACAAACTCTGTTGCGGCCAGTATTTTTTGCCGCATACAAGCTTTTATCCGCAAAAAGAATCAGCTCTTCTTTATTTGAAGCATCCTGGGGAAAACTTGCTACGCCAATACTAATCGTAATCCTTTTAGCAGGTGTAGTTTTGGTATAATGAAAATAATTATTAGCTACTGTTTTACGAATTCTTTCTGCTAAAGAATAAGCTTTTTCTTTATATGTTTCAGGCAAAATAATCGCAAATTCCTCACCACCGTAACGTGCAATCAAATCTACTTCCCGGCAGGTTTTCTTTAAAATTAAAGAAATTTCTTTTAACACTTTATCTCCGGCAATATGCCCTAACTTATCATTAAAATTTTTGAACAGGTCAATGTCAAGCATTAACAAGCTTAAAGGACGATTAAAACGATTGGCTCTTTTTACCTCTTCAGTCAATTGATGCTGAAAATATCCATAATTCCAGAGATTTGTTAACCTGTCTGTATTAGAAAGAAAAAGTGTCTTTTCAAATTCTTGAGAATTTTCAATAGCCAGGCCAGCCTGATTAGCAAACATTGTTAATTTCCAGATATCGCTATCAGTAATTGGCTTGCGTGAATAAAAATTATCTACAACCATAATTCCAACCACTCTGTCTTTTGCTAATAAAGGCACAGAAACAAACGCTTTCATATTAAATAAAGAAATGACAGTGTCTGTTTTTTTTACTTTTAATTTATCTTTTGCGCTTGTAACTTTAAAAAATTTTTTTTTGAGTACAGT
>QNCH01000210.1 GCA_003645745.1 Candidatus Omnitrophota bacterium | reverse complement strand
TCCCTGCACTGCATCTTGAAACGTTCTTCTATCGCCAAACCTCAACGCAGCAAGCTGCGCCTGCGGTTTGTCTCAGTCAGATCGTTCCAATCTACAGCACAGGGAAACACCTAAATTTTGCAAACCAATTACGTTTGAGTATAATTGATAGATTAACGGTTCCCCGCAAGCGGGACTGAACCCTACAGGACAAATTAAATATTTACATTTGCAATTAATTGGTATAACGCAGAGCGGAGATATATTTTGGCGAAATTTTTTTTCTGGCTGACATTAATAATTTTATTTTGCATTTATCTTGGCTATCCTTTGTTAATCAGTATATTAGCTGTTTTTTTCAGGGAATCACACAAAATAGATGAAGATTATTTACCTGAAGTTACTTTATTAGTTCCCGCATATAATGAAGCAGATGTTATCGCGGATAAAATTGCTAATATTTTTAATTTAGATTATCCAAAGGGAAAATTTAATGCTGTAATTTTAGTTGACCAAAGCACAGACAGGACAGAAGAAATTGTTCGTTCATTAGTTAAGGACAATCTTAGTATGTGGGTTCAAAGTCCGCGTCAGGGCAAAACTGCGGCTTTAAATTATTTTGCGGCAAAGGCAAAAGGCGAAATTATTATTTTTTCTGACGCAAATTCTATGTATCAGCCTGACGCAATCGGTAAACTTGTGCGGCATTTTAAAAATCAGAGTATCGGCCTTGTTTGCGGGGACTTAAAATTTATCACATCTGATACGCTGGTGAGTTTAGGGGAAAGTTTCTATTGGAGTTATGAGAAATTTTTAAAGAAAAAGGAAAGCGCTTTGCATCAGCTTTTAGTGGTTAACGGTTCTATTTACGCGATCAGAAAAAAACTTTTTTCTTCTGTTGCTTTTGATTTAGCCGATGATTTTGTCCTGCCAATGCGTATCTCTGCTGCAGGATATGGGCTTATTTATGAGCCTGAAGCAATTAATAGAGAAAAAGTTTCTACAACTGCCAGAGATCAGTTTCAGCGTAAAGTCAGGATTACCGCGCAAGGGATAAAAGCAAGCTTTTCTATGCTTGGAGTTATTTTTAAATCTTCTGCTGTGCGTATTATGGAATTTTTTATGCATAAATTTTTACGTTGGTTTGCTTTTGTGCCAATAATTTTAATGTTTATTGCTAATTGTTTTCTTTTAGATCTAATTTTATATAGAATTATATTTTTGCTGCAAGTAATATTTTATTTTTTTGCTTTGCTGGGCTATATTTTTCAGCGTAATGGCAGGTATGTAAAAATATTTTTTGTTCCGTTTTATTTTACGCTGGTAAATTTTGCTTGTTTTCGCGGATTTTTAGATTTTTTATTCAGCAAGAATAAAGCTATGTGGGAAAAAGCAGGGAGTACCAGATGAATTTATTTGTATTATATATGATAATATTTCTTTCCGCGTGTATGATTTCTTATATTTTTACCTTTATTATGCGCGGGATTGCTTTACGATTTAACTGGTTTGACTTGCCTCAAAAACGTAAAGTGCATACTAAACGAATGCCTACTCTTGGCGGGATTAGTTTGTGGCTGGGATTTAATGTTGGGATGATTTTCGCGTTTTTGAAAATGTCCAAACTATATGCTGATTTTTTTACGCAGTTTTTTGGTTTAAGTATTGCATTTTTATTGGTTTTAATTACAGGAGTGTGTGATGATTTATACAATCTAAGCTCTAAGTTAAAATTAATTATTCAAGTTGCAATTGCTTTAATTCTGCTTTATTATGGTTTTGAGATTAATGTCATCAGCACTCCTGTAGGCGGAAGTTTGCCTTTAGGAATATTGAGTATTTTTATCAGTGTATTTTGGATTGTGGGTTTAATTAACGCGATAAATCTTTTGGACGGATTAGACGGGCTTGCAGCGGGTGTTAGTGGAATTGCTCTTTTTTTTATGTTTATTGCTGGCCTGCAGATGCAAATAATTCCGGTTGTTGTTTTGAGTTTGTCTGTTATGGGCGCGGTTGCCGGGTTTTTGCCGCATAATTTTTATCCTGCGAAAATTTTTATGGGCAATACAGGCAGTATGTTTCTGGGGGCAGCTTTAGCAGTAATTTCTATTAAAAGTTTTCAGAAACAATCTGCTGTGTTTACTTTGTTTGTTCCTGTTATGGCTATGGCGTTACCAATTATAGATACATTCTTATCAATTATTCGGAGAATCGTAAATAAAAAACCAATTTTTAAGGCAGATAAAGGGCATATTCATCATAAGTTACTATTAGAGGAAAAAACACAGACAAAGACAGTTTTATCTTTATATTTCTTAACAACTTGTTTTGGTTTGATTGCGCTTAGTTTTTCAAAATTAAGGGGACTGTATGCTTTTTTAGCTTTAATCCTTGTGTTTTTAGTGGTTTTGAAGTGGCTGAAGAGCTGGGGGTTTTTAAATTTCAAATCAGGCAATAAATGAAATTTGCCTTGTTAATAAAATTTGTGGGTAGCAAAATAATGTAGGTATAGGTCCTGCCTGTGCGTGCCGCACGCAGACAGGAGCGGACTATCCGCTAAATTTAGTATGGGAAAAAGTAAAGCTATCTTCAAATGCAATTGGTTTGTAAAATTTAGGCGTTTCCCTGTGCCCTAGATTGGAACGTTCTGACCTAAGTCAAACCGCAGGCAAAACTTGCTGCGCCTAAGGATTTGCGAATGAAGAACGTTTCAAGATGCAGTGCAGGGAGACATCATAAAATTGCAAACCAATTACGTTTGAGTATATATCTTATGAAACAATATTACGTTATATATTAGCGAGTAAAAAGAACAGGACTTTGCTTTAGATCGTTGATGGTATACTGCTGGATTCCCGCTAAAAGATTGCGGGAATGACAAAAAGGCATGAAAAACGGAGCAG
>QNCH01000209.1 GCA_003645745.1 Candidatus Omnitrophota bacterium | reverse complement strand
AATATACTCAAACGCAATTGGTTTGTAAAATTTAGGCGTTTCCCTGTGCCCTAGATTGGAACGTTCTGACTTAAGTCAAACCGCAGGCGCAGCTTGCTGCGTTGAGGATTTGCAAATGAAGAACGTTTCAAGATGCAGTGCAGGGGAATGTCATAAAATTACAAACCAATTACGTTTGAGTATATAAGTCGCTATGTTTAAACTATATTTATAATACACGTTACAAAGCTACAACCCAACGCAACTTCTTTGTTGTAACCATTTAAAATTAAACAAATTAAAAAGGAAATTCCTACTATATTAAATTATACATTATGGAGAGCGTTTCTGCAAACAGAAAAAAAATAACCCCATGGGTAATCGGTAAATGATGCAGGAGTTCACCCAGCCTTTAATATTGCTTTGCAGGACTGGCTTAAACTTTGCTGCGCGGGATATTTGTGTTTAAAACTTAATCTTTGTATGCTTTTTGTGCTGTAAACTCTGTCTTTAATAAAAAATCTAAATTTTCTGCCCACATATGGTAACTGAATTAAAATTTTGGTCATAAAATCAGGCAGGCTTAAAGGCATTGGAGCATTTACTGCTTGCGCAATAATCAGCATTACTTGTTTATTACTTAAAACTTCTTTATCCGCGATAAAAAAAGTCCCTTTTAAAAACGCATCATTATGCAAAGAAAATATCATTGCGTCAATAACATTTTTCACATATACAAGATGAAATTTATTCGCTCCTTTATTTAACAGAGGCATTAATCTAAATTTTAACAAAAAGATAAATGTTTTTAATAAATGCGGTTCCTGTTCCCCATATACCATGCATGGCCTTAAAATAACTGCTTTTAAGCCTAATTTTCTGTATTGCAAAACTTTCTTTTCTGCTGCTATTTTAGACTCGCCATAAGGATTTGTCGCTTTATAAGGCAAATCTTCAGTCAAAGGTGTTTGTAAATTTCCGCTAATTACAGCTACAGAGCTTAAGTAAACCATTTTTCGCGCTTTTAATTTTAAAGCGAGCTTGCAAACATTTTCTGTACCTACAACATTTACTTGATCAAGTTTTTGTTTATCCTTGTTAGAAACATATCCCGCGCAATGAAAAATTAAGTCAATATTTTCAGTCATTTTTTCTTCTAATTCAGGCAATTGTGTAATATCAGCATATATACAACGCACCCCATATAAGTCTAATCGTTTTGCTTTTATTTTGCTTCTAACCAAACAAATTAGTTTATTCTCTGACGATTTTGCCAGCTCCTGCACCAAATTTCTGCCAATAAATCCTGTTGCCCCGGTAATTAAAATATTCATTATTTCTCCCAATTCCGATAGACAAAATTACGGACAGGGGCAAGCCCTGTCCCTACAAACTCTTTTTAATTTCCCGTTTTCTTATTTCCAGCAACTCATTTATTTTTGCTAAATCAAGCTGTTTTGGTTTCCATGCAAAACATAAAAGATTATCTTTTATTTGCGCGATATTACGCGCTCCTGCCAATACTGAAGTAATGCCTGATTGCGCTATACACCAATTAAGTGCTAATTGAGCCAGGCTGGCGTTATAATTTAACGCGATATCTTTTGCCTGCTTAAAAAATTCATTATTAATCGTAAGCAAGGGGGCTTTTAAACCAGAGTGATACTTTCTGCGTAAATCTTTTGGTACGCGCTGCTTTTCAAAAAAAAATTTACCAGTCAAAATGCCGGAATCTAATGGGGAATAAACTAAGAGGGAAATGCCCTGCTGCAGACAAAAAGGAGCTATTTCTATTTCAATATTTCGCTCAAACATATTATACGGCATTTGCAAAATATGTACAGGGCAATATTTTCTAAATTCCTGTATTTGCTTAAGAGAGTAATTACTCAAGCCCACAGCTTTAATTATCCCCTGTGCGTAAAATTTTTCCATTACCGCGGCTGTTTCTGCGATAGGTGTGTCAGGGTCAGGCCAATGCACTTGATAAATATCAATATAATCTGTACACAACCTTTTACGTGATAAATCAATTTCCTCAAGCATACTTTTTTTACTTAAATTATGCTCAACTTTTCTGTTATGCCACCTTAAACCCAATTTATCCGCTAAAACAATTTTTTCTCTAATTTTATTTTGCCGCAAAAATCTGCCAATAACTGTTTGTGAATGCCCCCTGCCATATACAGGAGCAGTATCAATTAAATTAACGCCGTTTTCAAATGCTGTTTCTAAAACTTCTTCGGATTTCGAGTCAGACTGCCATCCCCACCATTTGTCTGAACCAAAAGCCCATGTGCCCAGTCCAAGAACTGAAATATTCAAATTTGTATTTAGTATTTTTTTGTATTGCAAAATACCGATTCAATCTGTTGTAGGGGCATAATTTATTATGCCTGGGATAGTTAAAATAAAAAATTCTCAATTTTTATACTCAAACGCAATTGGTTTGTAAAATTTAGGCGTTTCCCTGTGCCCTAGATTGGAACGTTCTGACCTAAGGTTTTGCGAATGAAGAACGTTTCAAGATGCAGTGCTGGGGAATGTCATAAATTTACAAACCAATTACGTTTGAGTATACTTCAAAGTCAATTCTTTTTTTAATTGTCAGTAATCGGTGAGAAGCTGTGAAATAATATCCCCTTTTTACGTTTTCACGTTTTTTCTCCGACGAGACATAAAGGTAAACACGCAGAAAACAATAATTATTTCACAGCTTCTGAATGAAGCGGGGATTCAATTATGGATTCCCTGCAAGCAGGACAATGCCCGCTAAAAGCATTGCGGGCATCTCTCCTGCGATGCAGGGAATGACATCGCAAGGCACTCTATTGTCAATCCTGCCCCATTTATCATCACTCCCATTTTTTGTCATTCCCGCAATCTTTTAGCGGGAATCCACTT
>QNCH01000208.1 GCA_003645745.1 Candidatus Omnitrophota bacterium | reverse complement strand
CTTGCTTCAATTGTTGATAAAATTAACATTGATAAGGCGTGGCATATAATTACGTTGGAAGATCCAATTGAATATATTCATCAGCATAAGAAAAGTGTAATTAATCAGAGAGAAATAGGCATAAATTCGCAGTCATTCGCGCAAGCGTTGCGAGCCTCGTTACGTGAGGACCCTGATGTTATCTTAGTCGGGGAAATGCGGGATTTAGAAACAATGTCAAATGCTTTAACTGCTGCCGAAACTGGCCATTTGGTGTTTGCTACTTTGCATACACGCAGTGCTGCGCAATCGGTAAATAGAGTTATTGATGCATTTCCCGCAGGACAACAGGAACAGGTGAGGATACAATTTGCGGAAACAATACAAATGGTTATTTCTCAGTTTCTTGTCCCTTCTAAATCTAGTACGTCGCAGTGTCTTGCCTGCGAAATAATGGTTGCTAATCCAGGTATTAGAAATCTTATCCGTGAACACAAGACATATCAAATTAGCACAATTATTGAAAGCAATGGTTGTTTGGGTATGCAAACATTAGACCAATCTTTAAAGAGCCTTATTACACACAGGAAAATAGATCTTAGGATAGCTAAGAGGTATGCTGTTGATAAAAGTTATTTTAGTCATTGATGCTCAAAATTGTATAGGATGGATATTTTATGAAATATTCAGGTGAGTTGCGTGTTTAAGCATTTGGCAATAAAGGTCAAATCCTATGGCAGTAATGTAGCCGTGTTGTTGCTTGCCAAGAATGTTTCCTGCTCCGCGGATTTCTAAATCCTGCATAGCTATTTTAAATCCCGCTCCTAATTGGGTAAATTTTTTAATTGTTTGCAGCCTCATTTTTGCTATGGGATTAAATGTAGTGTGTTTAGGTGTAAAAAAATAAGCATATGCTTTTCTCTTGAATCTTCCTACTCTGCCGCGTAATTGATAAAGGTCTGCAAGCCCAAAATTTTGCGCGTGGTTTACTATCAGAGTGTTTACATTAGGGATATCTAAGCCTGACTCAACAATTGTTGTTGAAATAAGGATGTCAATTTTATGTTGAATAAAATCTAACATTATTTTTTCCAGGTTCTTTTCACTCATTTGTCCGTGTCCAATAGCGATTTTAGCTTCTGGCATTAAATTTTGTATCCTCATGTGAATATTTTTAAGATCTTTTATTCTGTTGTGGATAAAATAAACCTGTCCATTGCGTTCTAATTCATTGTTAAGCGCGTTTTTAATTAATTCTTCATCATAAGCGCAGACAAAAGTTTCTATTGGGAGTCTTTCACCCGGAGGAGTATTTATGGTAGAAATATCCTTGATTCCTAAAAGAGACATATATAATGTTCTGGGGATTGGTGTGGCTGTAAGTGTAAGCACATCAACAAGTTCCTTGATTTTTTTTAATTTTTCTTTTGCATTAACGCCAAAGCGTTGTTCCTCATCAATAATAATTAAGCCGAGGTTTTTAAATTTAATGTCATCAGACAAAAGCCTGTGAGTGCCTATAACAATATCTACAGTTGCTGTTTTAAGCCCTTCAATAATGTTTTTTTGTTCAGCGTTTGTTTTAAATCTGCTTAACATTTGGAGATTAATTGGAAAATTTTTAAGCCTTTTTGATAAATTATGATAATGCTGCTGCGCTAAAATAGTTGTTGGCACAAGTATGGCTGCTTGTTCATTATTAACTACAGTTTTAAAAGCGGCTCTAAAAGCAACTTCAGTTTTTCCGTACCCAACATCTCCGCAAATGAGCCTGTCCATAGGCCTTGCTGCCTCCATATCTTTTTTTACTTGTGAAATTGTTTTTTTTTGATCAGGAGTTTCTTTATAGGGAAAACTTTTTTCAAAAATTTTTTGCCAATCAGTATCTGCGGCACAAGCAAAACCAGTCAAAGCATTGCGTTTTGCCTGCAGTTTAAGCATTTCAAAAGCAAAATTATTAATTCCTTTTTCTGCTTGTTCCTTAGTTTTTTTCCATAATTTACCGCCTAACTTATGCAGCTTAGGAGTATGTTTGCTGAAACTTATATATTTTTGTAAGAGGTATTTCTGTTTAATAGGAATGTATAAGTTATCTTTATGCGCGTATTCAATTTTAATGTGTATTTTTTTGTTAAGTTTTATTTTTCCTATATATTTACCTATGCCATGTTCAATATGCACAACAAAATCGCCATTTTCTAATGCGTCAGATTCATTTATAAACAGCCGCTGTGATTGCAGTTTATGCGGAGCAGCTATATTAAATGGGAGAATGATCATAGGACTTTGCAAAGTAATTAAATTTTTATTGCTCAAATCAAAGGTGAAAATACGCTCAATTTTGTCAAAGTTTAGTTCAATACGTGCTGGATGTTCATAATTTATGGCATAAAGATCAATAATTGCTCCGCGCCTGGCAAAGTCTCCTTTTTGTGATACTTGTTGTGTATGTTGGTAATTGAAATCAATAAATTGCTGGATTAATTTTTCTAAGTTAATGCATTGCTCAGGGTAAAGTTTTATAATTTTAAACATAATCGTAAAAATTTTATTTTAGTAAATACATTTTTTATGGCTCTTTGGAGTTTTGAGTGGGTAAGCAATATTTATTGAAGCTTCTTTCATCTTGTCACACCTGCTCAATTTTTCATGCTTTTTTGTCATTTCCGCAATCTTTTAGCGGGAATCCAGCAATCTACCATCAACGATCTGAACCTCCCCCAATTTAGGGGACAGTACTTTTAGAAAAACTATGTAAATTTTCGAACTCTTCCGGACTCATATAGCCAATAGAAGAATGCATCCGTTTTCCATTATAATAAATTTCTATATATTTAAAAATACTTTTTTTAGCCTCCTCTCTGGTTTTATAATTCTCCCTCCGATAAACTAACTCAGATTTAAGT
>QNCH01000207.1 GCA_003645745.1 Candidatus Omnitrophota bacterium | reverse complement strand
TCAAGTACGCCGTGAAAATCGTTTATTCAGATCAGACAAATCTGACCTAAATCTGTGGCTATAAATGTAAACCTTATTTCTTTACGGTCACTTACCTTCTTCTCATTTTAGATAAAAGTCGTAAAATTTCAATATACAGCCAAATTAAAGTGACCATTAACCCAAATGCAGCGTACCATTCCATATATTTTGGAGCGCCGTTATTAGCTCCTTGTTCAATAAAATCAAAATCAAGCACAAGATTAAGAGCAGCAATAACAACAACAAAAAGACTAAAGCCTATCCCTAAAGGCCCGCTGCTATGAATAAGCGGAATATTTAGCCCAAAAAACCCCATAATAATACTTACAAAATAAAATAAAGCAATAGCTCCTGTAGCCGCGACTACACCCAATTTAAAATTTTCTGTAGCTTTAATTAATTTTGTTTTGTACGCAATGAGTAAACAAAAAAGTGTACCAAAAGTCAATGCTACAGCCTGAAGAACAATTCCAGGATAGGATTTCTCCATGATTAAAGATATTGTTCCTAAAAATAAACCCTCTAAAATCGCATAAATCGGCGCGGTAATTGATGCCCACTGTTTTTTAAAAACCGTGATTATAGCAGTAATAAATCCACCAATTGCAGCGACCCCCCAAAAAGGGGCATACTGCGCAGGATTATTCCAGGCCAAACCAGCACTAAAAACAGTAAGCATTAATAAAATAAACGTTCTGTTGACTGTACCTGATACACTCATTACCGCACTATTACCAAAAGTTGGCACATTAGTAAAAACATTTGCTGACAAAGCAGGATTACCTGTACGCATCATTTCTAACTCCTATATTTTATTGCAGCCACACTCCGGAAACAAAATATTTCTTATTATTTTTTGTAATTATTAATTTAATTAAAATATCATCTTTTGACTTAGAAAAAACTGCTTTCCACAGAACCACAATTATTCCTTGTTTTTTATGTAAACTCCCAAGATATTCACGCGATAAATACTTGCCCAAAGAATTCTGCATATAGCGGCTTACTTGAAAAAATTTTGTCCGCGCGCCCAAAACTTTTAATTCAGGATCAAAATCTTTTGTATAAGTAAGATACTTATCAAAACTCAAACCATTCATAATATTATCCAACATAGGTTCAGCAACAGCCTTTACCTGATTATTACTGAGATAATCTTCCGCGAAACTATTTACAGAAATATTTAATAGGCAAAATAATAAGACAAGCCCCACAAAAAACTTATTTAACACCATACCTCCCCCCTTTTCTTTACACATTGAAATAAAAAATAAATCATCCCCGATCATATCCTCATAAAGCATACATAGAAACAACTTATAATGCCTATTTATTTTATAATTGAATTTCGCAACTCTATTATATTGTATTTGTTTTATAAAAAATAATCAACAAAAAAAATGAGGAGTGTCAAGGCAAAATGAAAATGTCACATTTTTTAGAAGGACTTTAATTTGTTTCTATAATAATTAAAAACGATGCGTAATTACAAAATATCCTGGATAGTTTAGCTCAAATGACTCAGGCTATCTAAGCTTTGTTTGCTCAGCTTCTACCCCACTTTTATTTCTGATATACTCAAACGTAATAGGTTTGTAAAATTTAGGCGTTTCCCTGTGCCATAGATTGGAACGTTCTGACTTAAGACAAACCGCAGGCGCAACTCGTTGCGTTGAGGTTTGGCGATAGAAGAACGAATCAATATGCAGTGCAGGGGAACGTCATAAAATTACAAACCTATTACGTTTGAGTATAAACACCATTTTTCTTAAACAACCCAAATCTCCAGCCTGAAAATAAATATACACCTGCTCCTAATAATATGGTGCAAAGCAGGCCTACCCACTCCTTACTAAACACTCCAGTAAAAAACTTATGCCCAAACCAGCAAAAAATACCCATTAACAAAGAAGATATACACACCGACATTAAACACACTTTAAGCTTACGGATGCCAAGTATGCCTATTTTATCTCTTAAACAAAAAATAAGCGCGATGAAATTTGCTATAGCAGAAATAGAAGTGGCTAATGCCAGGCCTCCCGCTTGAAAAGGCCGCATAAAAATAATATCTAACACTATATTTAATCCAAGACAAAAAAAAGTAATCTTAACTGGAGTGCGTGTGTCTTTGAGTGAATAAAAACAAGACGTTACCACTTTTACCCCGCCGTAAGCAAATATACCAAAACAATAACACATTAGAACAATGGCTGTAATCTGAGTTGAATAAGCATTAAATTTTCCTCTTTCAAACAACACACGGGTTATTGGTACTGATAAAACAAAAAGCCCTAAAGCAGAAGGAATAAGTAAGATTAATAATAAACGTAAGGATAAAACAAGCGTGCTTTTTAATTGCGCAAGATCATTGTTCACTACATGCCTCGACATAGAAGGCAAACATGCTGTTGCCATAGCTATACCAAAGATAGCTGTAGGAAATTGAATCAGCCGATTCGCGTAATAAAGCGCGGCTGTTGCCTGATAACCAACAATACTGCCAATACTGGCAAACATTGTGTCGATCACAATATTTAACTGATAAATACTTGCTCCGATCACTCTTGGCACAAAAAGCCGGCTGATTTTTTTTATTGCAGGATGCTTAAGATTAAAACAAAAGGAAAAACGAAAACCTTTTCTATATAACATTGGCAGCTGCACTGCCAACTGCAATATACCTCCGATTAAGACTGCGATACCCATACCAATAACCGGCTCTTTTAATTTAGGGCAAATATATAAGCCAAAAAAAATTAAAGTAATATTTAAAAAACAGTAAGATGCAGCGGATACAGCAAAATTTTTCAAAGTATTAAGTATGCCCATAACATAAGCGGCAAGGCCAATGAACAACACATAAGAAAACATTAATTTGGTCAAACGAATAGTCAAGCTTAATT
>QNCH01000206.1 GCA_003645745.1 Candidatus Omnitrophota bacterium | reverse complement strand
CAACACTTTTATCAGGTTCTTTTTCATCTAATATTTCATTTTTTTCTTTTTCATTCACTAAAAAATTATTTTCTCCTCTCGGAGAAAGCTCAAACTGGTCTACTAATTTTTGTAATGCTTCAGCTTGCGCTGCCATTTCTTCAGAAGTTGCTGCCAATTGCTCTGCTCCTGCGGCATTAGATTCTGTAATTGATAAGTTTTCTTCCATCGCTGCTGCCCGCTCCTGTGTTGCTTCTGATATAGAAATTAATTCTTTGGCTACCTGATTAATATCCGCTGTAATCTGCTGCATATTCTTCTCTGCGTCTTTAGACACTAATACCCCTTTTTCAACCTGCTTAAGGCTGCCTTTAATTAAGGCATCGATATCTTTTGCTGAAGCAGCGCTTTTCTCAGCCAACTGCCTCACCTCATCAGCGACAACAGCAAAACCCCGGCCATGTTCTCCTGCCCTGGCTGCTTCAATCGCAGCGTTTAATGCTAACAAATTTGTCTGGTCAGCAATATCTGTAATCAAATCAACTGCTACTGCTATCTGTTTTGCGCCTTTTTCAATACTTGTCATCGCCTCAATTGTATTTGTCATAGCCTCTTCAGTTTTCTTCGCGTTTCTAACAGCGCCTTGAGATAAATCATTAGCAGACTTAGCATTTTGCGCGTTAGCCTGCACAGAACTGGAAAGCTCTTCAAAACTTGCTGACTGCTGCTGCGCTCCATCTGAAATCTGCTGTGATGACTGGGTTATTTCTTTTATTGATGCTAAAAGTTGGGTTGAAGATCTAACAACCTGAATAACCATTTTCTCAATATTAGCCACAAAAAGATTAAACCATTTTGCAACTTGGCCTATTTCATCATAATGTTCAATTGATATTCTTCTTGTTAAGTCTCCTTCTCCCTGTGCAATATTTTGTAATGCATTCCGTACTCTGATTAATGGTTCCAAAAGTTTTCCTACTAAAACAAACATCATATAACCTGAAATAAGTGTTATTAGTATTACTACTATAATATTTATAATATTATAATGATTTATCATTTTAAAATGATCTGTGAACTTAGTTATAAACCAAATATCTGATATTCGTTCCCCATTACAATTGGAATCCCGAACAATGTATACTTTATATACATCAGAACCCAGCTTTAACATAAAAAAATCAGCTAATAAACTTTGTTTAATCATCTTTTGAGAAATTGCGGAAACTAAAGTATCATCTGTAGCATAAAAGAAACTTTTATGATTATTTATTTCCCGAACAGCAACGATATTTTTTAACGAAGAACTTGTTTCCTTAAGATTAGATTCAGGGGACTTCATTATTAACACATACCCTATAATTTTATCATTATCATCAAAAATAAGGTCAATCATCACAAACATCAATACATCATTAATACTAATATCATCATACAAAGGCTGTTCTGATTCTTTTGCTAATTCTATAAGCCGTTTTACTGCGGGGGAAGATGTAACCAATTCTTCTGGAATTTTTGCTTGTTTTTCATTTTCAATATAAAAAAGAAGATTATTCTGGGCATTAAAAATCGCTATTTTACTTAAAGCTGGGTCTGCCTCAAGGCCAAGAAATATGCCGTCAGCATATATACGTAATTCTTTTTCATTTTTTTTATTAATTGCTTCGATTATTTCTTCTGACCAGGTTATTGCCTGAAATGCTTTGTTGGAATTTTGCAATACTCGTTCTCTTGTACCATCTAAAACAGCAATAAAAGAATCACACAAAATTTTACCCTGTATTTGTTCCTTTTTCTTTGATATTATCTGATTCAAAACAACATTTGCCCCTACACAAAACAATAACATTATTGCAGTTCCAATAAGTATTTTTACTTTAAAAGACATCTGATTTTTCTTTTGTTCCATATCAATTTGCTCCTTTATCCATTAGCTATACTCAAACGCAATTGATTTGTAAAATTTAGGCGTTCCCCTGTGCCATAGATTGGAACGTTCTGACCTAAGTCAAACCTTAGGCGCAGCAAGCTGCGCCTAAGGTTTTGCGAATAGGGAAATGTTATAAGATTACAAATCAATTACGTTTGAGTATAAAACCAATCTTATGCCTCCGATGAAATACGCTGCTCAAAATAATGCTTTTGGGTTAAAATTCCTTTTAATAAAACATATCCCTATTATACTCAAACGTAATAAGTTTGTAATCTTATAACGTCCCACTGCTTAAAAGTGTCGGAGAGCATTTTTTTCTGAACTCTCCCCCCCCCTGCGCCCTGTTTTCTGCTTGATAAATCTCCTAATTTACAACAGCGCCTTGGAAATATTTATTCATTTTTCTCTTTAATTTTTGATCTGATTGAATATATTTTAAGAGATTAGGATATCCTGCGCGAAACCAGATAACTTGATCAGCACTCAAATTCCATGTTGAGACTGAATGCAATGCAGCATTGTAACTGCGATGACATTTAGGCCCCTGGCAAAAATATGCAACTTTTTCAGCTCCTTCTTTTTCCATTGCCTCTGCTAATGATTCTTTAGTTAAAAATGATGTTGCACCTTTATCAGTATCTAATAACTGCTCATTTTTGTGGTAAACAAGTAAAACAGCTTTTTTCAATGTTCCTGCTTTAAAAAATAAATTTGGCCTTGTATCAACCCAGAGTACTTTTGCTTCCGAGTCATTTAAAGCTGCCATTGCCTCTTGCTCATCCCAAATTTTTATTCCTGATGGTAATTCCTTAACCGATTTATCTAAAAATTTTTCAGGAATTTTACCTTTATCAACTTCTTCGCATTGAACTATGCCTGTATTTACGGAAAAAAAGCATCCTAGAATTACTGAACATAATAAAATTCTTTTAAAATTTTTCATACTATCCCCCCCCCATTAATTTCTTTCTAATTTTTATTTTTCAAACAAACTTCCTGAGTATAAACGCCACCATT
>QNCH01000205.1 GCA_003645745.1 Candidatus Omnitrophota bacterium | reverse complement strand
TATGGGGAAGTTAGTGCGCACAATTTGCGGGCATATGGTTGATTTAATTTTAGACATTCGCAAAGGGTCTCCAAATTTTGGAAAAATTATTGCTTATGATTTGCCGGCAAATAAAGATAAAGATTATAATGAATGGATTTGGCTGCCTCCTGGTTTCGCGCACGGCAATTGTTTTTTTTCAGATACATATATTGAATATTTTTGTTCTGCAGAATATAGCCCAGGCTGCGAAGCAGGCATTTCTCCTCTTGCGCAAGATATTGATTGGTCTATATGCGATTTGGATTTGAAAAATAAAATTAAGCCCATGATTAAAACAACACAATTGATTACAGATAAAGATAAAAATGCTTTTACCTTAGCTTCGTGGCAAAGTGATAGGCGTTCTGATAATTTTATTTATATTCAAACGTAATTGGTTTGTAAAATTTAGGCGTTTCCCTGTGCCCTAGATTGGAACGTTCTGACCTAAGTCAAACCGCAGGCGCAGCTTGCTGCGTTGAGGATTTGCGAATGAAGAACGTTTCAAGATGCAGTGCAGGGGAATGTCATAAAATTACAAACCAATTGCGTTTGAGTATAATCATTAAAAATTATTCTGTAGGGTACCCAGCATGGCTGGACAGGAGCGCATGCCACTACCGTTAATACAAAATGGGCGATTATACATAATCGCCCATTTTCTTAAAAATTGCTTTTTGTAATATACTCAAACGCAATTAGTTTGCAAAATTCAGGCGTTTCCATGTGCCCTGGATTGGAACGTTTTGAGCTAAGTCAAACCGCAGGCGCAGTTTGCTGCGCCTGCGGATTTACGAATGAAGAATATTTCAAGATGCAATGCAGGTGGTCGTTTTGAAATTGCAAACCAATTGCGTTTGAGTATAAAAGGTTAAAATGGATTTTTATCAGAAAAATTTAAGCTGTATAAAAGAAAAATGTCCTGAATTATTAGAAAAATTAGCGAAAAATTCTAAAGATGAAACGCGAATAGAAACAATTTACGCGAAAAATGGCAGTCTTACAGTAAAAGTTAAACAACGGTTTTTGCATAGCGCTTATAATCCGGAAAAAGAAGCGCAGGATTTGATTAAAAAGCAGAACTTAGCGGATAATGACAATTTGCTTATTTTTGGGTTTGGTTTTGGTTATCATATTTTTGAAATTTTGAAAATGCGAATTAATTTTAAAACTATGATTGTTATTGAGCCTGATGTTGATTTATTTAAAATCGTTTTGCGGCACAAAGATTTATCTGATTTTTTAAATCTAAAGAATTTAAAAATTTATTTAGGCTGTTCAACTTTGGATATTTTTGATTCTTTATCTAATTTTGGTTTACAGATTGTTTCCGGGGATAATAAAGTTATTGAACATCCTGGTTCAATAATAGTTAATCGGCAATATTTTGACGAATTAAGGCCGCGGATACTTGATACAATTAGGTTTGTTACCGCGAATGTGCATACAATCAGTAAATTTAGTAAAGTTATTGTAAGAAATTTGAGTACAAATTTTACTAAATTTATTGTTTCTCCGGGGATAAATACATTGTTTAATCAATTTAAAAATATCCCGGCAATTATTGTTTCTGCTGGCCCTTCGCTTGATAAAAATGTCTGTTTTTTGCAAAAGGCAAAAGGCAAAAGTTTGATCTTGTCAACAGATACAGCTTTTAAAATTTTGTTAAAGCATAAAATTGTGCCTGATTTTGTTTTTACCATGGATTTTCAGCAAGCTAGCAAAAAGCATTTTACAAACGTATTTATTGATGATGTTCCTTTAATCTTTGATGCTGAAGCCGCGTCCGCGTCTTTAAAAGCGCATAAGGGGCGGAAATTTTGCTCTGTTTCAAATAATGATTTAGCTGTTTGGCTGAATAATTATCTTTTTAATAAAGGTGTGGTGCATAAAGGGATGTGTGTGGCGCATTTTGCTTTTTCTTCTGCTTTGCAAATGGGGTGTGCTCCGATTATTTTTGTTGGACAGGATTTGTCTTTTCCCGGGGGAGTGACGCACGCTCAGGGAACAAGTTCCAGGCAAAAAGTCTCTTCCAACCGTTCTAAGTTGATGCGTATCAGTAATCAAGAAACAGGAGAAACCTTTTTAACCGCGGAAGCTATGTATATTTATTTAAGGCATTTTGAAACAATGATTGCCAATACAAGCATACGCTGCATTAATGCCACACAAGGCGGAGTAAATATCAAAGGTACGGAAGTAATGCCGCTTAAACAGGTAATCGCGCGATATTGCACAAAAAAGGTTATGGTTGAACCTTTATTGCGGAAAATAACTAAAGAGTATGCTGCTCCTCAATTAGAGACTGTGGGGCAAGCAATAGATAATATGCTTGAAAAGATAACAAAAGTAAAAAAAACATCAGCAAAGGTAATTCGTATTCTAAAAAAAATATTTACTTTATCTGAACAAAACAATACTGATCAAAAAAAAATTGCAAAATTATTTTTTTCTTTAAAAATTTTGCTAAAAGAAATTCAGCAGCAAGAACTCCTGCTGCGGCTTATGCACCCGGATATTCTTTCAGCCATTATTGAAATGGAAAAAGAAGGAGAAATTATTGCAAATGAAAAGAGCAAAATAGATCCGCCGGAAATTGTAAGTCAGTTTAAAACTGACTTACAATTTCAAAAAGCAATTAACCAGAGCTCAGCTTTTTATGAGCAGTGCTTAAAAAAAATGTTAAAGCAAGTTAAAGAAATTGTTGCAGGCAAACATTGCGAGCAGTGATTGGAGTGGTTGTTGTTAAATTGACAATTGGCTGAAGAGGTAAAAACATTAAGCAGATTCAGGGATATACTCAAACGCAATTGGTTTGTAAAATTTAGGCGTTTCCCTGTGCTGTAGATTGGAACGTTCTGACCTAAGTCAAACCGCAGGCGCAGCTTGCTGCGTTGAGGATTTGCGAATGAAGAACGTTTCAAGAT
>QNCH01000204.1 GCA_003645745.1 Candidatus Omnitrophota bacterium | reverse complement strand
TTTGCTAATACAAGAGTCCTTGATAAAATAATTGTAATAGAAATTACCACCTTTGATTTTAACCACCTTGGCACAGTCAGCAGGCTCAACTGCTAATTTGTAAAAAGGAATATTTTCTTTTGTAACATATTTTACCTGCATCCACGCTTCTATAGTGCGGCTCAGTTCCTTTAAAATCCAATTACTTACCCCATAAGGCGCAATCTGCGGCAAACCGTCTAAAACACTTATTTTTTTCCGCGTTTTAGAAACATTTTTTATCACCACCCTGCGCGCTAAACAAGATAAAGGTTCGTTTTCCAGAGTAAAATAATCTACATCTATATTTAAATCTAAAGATTGGTTGTTTTCCTGAATACTAAAATCATTGCTGCGAATCAGCATTTTACGCGTAAATTCAAAATTACCTGCCATAATATTATTCTGAAACGGTTCATAACAAACTATTTTTTCATCATCTTCTATTTTTAAAAACGTGCGGAACCCGCGAAAAGAAACATTCTGCCACGCGCGATTAGCTGGAAAAAATTCTAAGATTGCGTTGTCCTTATTTTCTGTGCCAAAACTCGCAATAGCCTGGCCGCGATTAACATAAAACACCCACATTGGAATGCCAAAAATTCCTGCAATACCAGGTAAAAAACTGGCAAAAGGCTTAGCAAGATCGTAATTGTCTATCACAAAAGTCCCGTTATTTTGCAAGTAATATGCTACCCTACGCTTCGAATCAAGTATTTCCCCCATATTTTACTCCTATGTTATTTTATACTCAAACGTAATAGATTTGCAATTTTATGACGTCTCCCTCACGCTGCATCTTGAAACATTCTTCTATCGCCAAACCTCAACGCAGCAAGCTGCGCCTGCGGTTTGTCTCAGTCAGATCATTCCAATCTAGGGCACAGGGAAACGCCTAAATTTTGCAAACCAATTACGTTTGAGTATAAAGTGCAGAATTTAGTTTTTTTAGTTTCGCAATCCTTATATTCAAAAATAATCATTCGATTTTAATAGACAACTATCTTTTTTTCTTTAATCTTACTCCTGTACCAAACACAAACAATTCTGCTGCTGCTTGCATAATAGATGAAGTAGTAAAACGAATACAAACTATTCCATCAGCGCCTTTGCTTTTAGCCTCTTCAATCATTCGATCAATTGCTTGTTCACGAGCTTCAGCAAGTAACTTAGTGTATTCTGAGATTTCACCACCAACCACATTTCGAAAACTCGCTAAAATATCTTTGCCAATGTTACGTGCCCTCACAGTATTTCCACGAACAATCCCTACTGTTTCGATAATTTCATATCCGAATAATTCATCTTGTGTGGTTAATTGCATTTATCCCTCCTTATTTTTCGATATCTTTAGAATAACGATCCTCTTTTTTGCTAACCAGACGTTCCTTTAATGCTTTTGCGAATAATAACCCAAACGCAAGCATAATCACCAATCCAATTATTCCTACAGGAAAAACCGCAATCATACCAGCAATCATTGCGATAAGCCAACAAACAACTGCGATTATTAAAATAATATACGCAATCTTTTCCATAATCTCTCCCCCTTTCTATACTCAAAACCCTTAGGAACTGTCGATTAACGCAGTTAATTCCTCCTGAGTAAGTTCCACCTCCCCCCATTCATCTTGCTGCGGCATAGCGGTAGTAGGGGGCAAAACTTCTATGGTTGTATCTGCTTTATGATGAATATCCAATTTCTTAAACACCAGCCTTCGCATTCGGTTAAAATCCACCCAGATATATTCATATAAAGATACAGGCACATTTTCCAAAAGATAAAAAAATTGTTTACGCCATAATTGAAAACGTGAAACAAGTAAAATCATCCGCGGCACACATTTTGGATTTATCCTAAATTCAGCATATTTTTCCCGCAGCAATATAATGTTCGCGCAAACCCAGTGGTATGTATCTACAACTTCCGCAAGGTCACTGGCATTATTCTGAAGCTCCAGTTTTATCAACACTAAATTTCCTTGTTTGTCTAAAGCTAAAACATCAATTAAAGGCATTCCTGCGCAAATTAAATTTTGCCCTAAAACAACCATATCCTGCTCTAAACACGCAATATTATTGATTAATGCTTTTTTTAAAACAATTTTTTTCTTAAAATCAGAAGTAATAAATTTCACTACTTTTAAAAATACACCTTTAAAAATATAACAAAATCTCTGAAAACTGTTTAACGGATATATTCCGTTTTTACGCTTTGCGATAATTAAAAAATACATCCGCTTAGAAGCAAAAAACAAACCAGCATAAATAAAAATAAATGCCAATAGTCCTGGAAAAATATTTATCCACACTTTATCAGCATAATAAATCCCCTGCTTTCCAAAACTCCACATACCATCTACACCACACCATAAAAAAGTAATTGCTAAATATTCAAAGATTAGACATAAAGTAATCATCCCAGCCCAAAACCGCTCATATAAAATAAATACAAAAGCCATAAGCACAGATAAAAAAATAATTAATTTTACCTGCCCTTTTGTGTTTAACGCCAATTTATAAGTATTAAGATTAAAATATTCAAATTGCTTTTGCGCAGGAATATTAAAATTCCTCTTTGCCTTTATACTCTCAAAAAGTTTTGTTTCATAACCGGCAATAGATTCATCCATTGAATTTAATACCCCTGTTTTCTCTATATTAACCACTACAGCTCCAAGGATTAAACTTAAAAGCAGAAAAACGATATTTTTTTTTATTTTTAATATATTCATTGTTTTAATTTGTCTTTTGCTTTACCCTCATATTGATTTTCAACCTGATTAACAAAATCCAATATTCGCGTAATCAATACACATAACTCTTTTGGAATATCTTTCCCCTTATTATAACCTAAGTCAACTATTTTTTCCTGTTTTTTCTGCATCTTTATTTACTACCCCTTAAGCAAAAGTATTTATACTTTGCAAATCATTTAA
>QNCH01000203.1 GCA_003645745.1 Candidatus Omnitrophota bacterium | reverse complement strand
TTCTGTTTTAGCCACGACTCTACCATATATGCCAAACAAACCCAGAACAGTAATTATAGTTTGTGTTACAGGCATACTCATAATGCCAGTTTCAAATTGAGTATCCACTGCGCCAAGAAGAGTGATCACAACAACTAAAATATTTGACCATACCGTTTTACTCATATACCATCGTTTCTTTTCCATATCGCTCCTTTCTGCAATATTATTATTCTTGCCAAGAATATTTTTTCTCTTTCTCTTTCTTTTTTTGAGGAAATTTAAATTGTTTAATTGCCTGTGGAATAAGTGTTCTTTTTAACGTTCCAATACCCTTTAAGCCATCTTTAGTTTTATATGTTTCCAGCCTAACAATTTGTTTAATTGATTTGGTTAAATCTTCAAGAAAATTAAGTAATCTAACACCACTATAAATTGTAGGGTCAAATGCTCCAATAATAGACATCGCGTCTCTGTATGCCTTTTTAAGCAATAATCCAGTAAAACTTTTATCGTTCTTATCCCTTGTTATCGCGCCGCCAACTAACCCTACCACTGCAATAACAATCATACTTCTAAACAGTTCGGCAAATTGTCTTGAGGTTTGTTTTATTTGTTTTGTTTTTAGGGCAACACTAATGTCATTAATATTTTTTATAGTAGTTCTTAGTGGAGGAATAGCCCAAGTTTTATATTGTGTCCACAATTTACCAACCGAAGTTTTTCCTACTATAGATTCAGAACCCTGAACAACTCTATACCTGCCCATTTCACGCTTTAAATCAGTAAGTCTTTTAATAGACACTGTTTCAGTTTTCCATTCAAGAGGAGACAATGAACCTAAAAGAAATGTTTGATTAGCAGATGTAGAAGCATTTCTGAACAAGAAAAACATTCCTTCCATAAATTTATCACCAATATCTTTACTTGCTTCTGATAATGAATCCCAAGCCGTTTTTCCTGTAAAATTTTGATATTTTGCTAAAATTCTTTTTCCTTTTTTGGATAATTTTCTTATGCTTCCTAATGTTTGTTTTTTACTGCCCAACATTATATAATTCATTGAAGTTTCACCGTAGCGCGACGCTAACCCAACAGGAATGTTTAAAGCCAAATCGTGTAAAACCGTAAACATTTTACCTGCACGTAAAGCAGTATCAATTTTTCCGCCTTGCTTTATTCCCACTATGCCAGCAGTTCGCCCCTTCTTAGTGTTAATCCATTCTCTAATAAATTTTTTAAAACTGCGGTCAAAATCTAAGCCTCTGGGAGTCTTTACTTTAGGCGTTAAAACATAAGCATAAATATCAAGTTCAGGGACAATACTATCTAATGCGCATTTTTTTTCAAATGCCTGTAAATAAGAAGTAAATGCTTTAGCAATATTCTGTGTGGGTTTTAATGCTCCTGTTCTATGCATTGAATATTGAAAAAACTTTTCAAGCGGTAATATCTCACCAGTCTGTCCGTCTAAAATATTAAACTTAGCTTCTTCAAATCTATATTTAGTAAATATTTCCTTAAAAGCCTTTAATAAATTATCACTTCTCCAAGTTTCTAAAAATCCTCTGCGGATATGCACCGTATAATTACTTATATATCTTTTTAATACTTCAAATTGGATAAGATAATCCCTCATTTCTGCATATTTTTCTCTAATATATTTTGCTGCTTTTATTTCAGCAGGTGTCATATTTTGAGCTAATTTTAATTTGCCAGCGTTATCACTTTCTAAATATTTAAATATTAATTTATCGGTCGGAATTAACACATCAACAATATTTCTTTTTTTTGATTTTCGGGCAAGAGAAACAAGTTTATTAACCTTAGTTTCTACTTGTAAAAATCTTGCTTCTGCGTTTAAAAATGCTTTATTTACCTCGTCAATCATCATTTTGTAAAATACATTTTTCTCCGCTAATGCCGTATCATACCTATACTTGTCTAATTCTGTAACCTTTATGCGTGTTAAATTTTCTACAGGTATATTAATTTTTTTTGCTAACTTTTCTCTTGCTTCTCTGATTGTTTTAGCACCCTTTAAATCGGTCCTATCAACCATCTCAAGTTTTCTAACTGATAAAAATTCATCACCTATTTGATATTGATTAAGAATGTTGTCAAAATTAATTAATTGGGAATTTGACATATTTTTTATTGTCGGCAAATGCATTACTTTACGCAAATTGTCAACCTTTGTTAACTCATTAACAAAAATTGTAAACTTTAATTGATGAATAAGCTGCCTGCGTTCAGCAAGTAAAGCCGCTTGATTTTCTAATCCCTCTAAAAATCCAGAAAATTCACGCTCACTCATTAAACCCATATCTCTATTGCCCAATATTCTATAAAATTCTTTAGGTGTAAGTTTGAAATAATCCTTAACAGCTTTTATCATTTGATTTCTTTTTTCTGTTCGCGCTATTAAAGTTTTCCATTCATTAGTTGAATATCTTGCGCTCTCTTCAAACAATTTTTTCTTGCCTGAATATTTTGCGCCTTCTTCAAACAATCTTCCCTCATCTGAATATGAAATATAATTTTTAGGAGATTTAAATTTTACAACATCTAAAAGTCGTATGCCAAAAGCAGTATCCAGATTATTTTTAATATCAATAATTTCACGTTCGTCTATTTTAATATTTGCAATTATAACATTTTTTGAACGTAATCCTGACGCCATTATAACAATATTTTCCTGATTAATGTTTTTTGCGGGTACAATTTCAACACCTGTTATTCTTAATTGATTATTTAAATATATAATTGCACTATTATGTTCCCAATCAGTATTAACACCTTTTATAAGTTCAAATAATTCTGCTGGCGACTTAAGCGCCGTAAGAGCCTCTTTTTGTGTATACCATTCAATATATTTTGTATAAACAGGTACTTGTTTTATTTTGACAGGTTCTGTATGTGATAAAATATGCGTATTTCCCCAAGGATTAATAAATCCAAACTTAGTATCATTTATAACAATATGCCCTTTAAATTTAATAT
>QNCH01000202.1 GCA_003645745.1 Candidatus Omnitrophota bacterium | reverse complement strand
GGAATGTCATAAAATTACAAACCAATTGCGTTTGAGTATATGTTGAAAAAGGGGGGTGAGGCAATTTAATTTACGAACAGAAAGGAGGTGAAGAAAAAGACTAATTTAAGAGGACAGCTAAGAAGATAGGATACATTTTAAGATTGATTCATGTTTTAATTAACGAACGTTAAAAAATATAAAGAGTTACAGCAATATATTAAGGTGTATTTGGATAAAATAATATACTCAAACGTAATTGGTTTGTAAAATTTAGGCGTTTTCCTGTGCCCTAGATTGGAACGTTCTAACTTGAGCCAAACCGCAGGCGCAACTCGTTGCGTTGAGGTTCGGCGAATGAAGAACGTTTCAAGATGTGGTGCAGGGGGACGTCATAAAATTGCAAACCTATTACGTTTGAGTATAAGTTAACAATTATTTTTAAAGGAGAACAAAATGAATAGAAAAGGTTTTACTTTAGTTGAACTTTTAATGGTAGTAATTATTATTGGTATTTTAGCTACAATAGCTGTGCCTAATTACTATAAAGCAGTAGAAAGGGCAAAAGCTGCGAAAGCAAAAGCTAGTCTTGATTTGATGCGCAAAGCAGAGATCTCATATCGTGCGCTAAATGACACTTTTACAGATAATTCTGGTGATGAATTAGATTCGGTAGATTTTAGCACAGCAGCAGTTATTGGTGTTTCTACTGACTGGACATACACTTTTGGCAATGTAGCGGCAACAACGGTTGACGTAGTTGCTACAAGACAGACAGGGCAATATGCTAATGAGTCTATTACTATTGATCAAGATGGAATAATCACTTATAGTGATCCCACTATTTTAGAGTGGCAATAGTTTTTTCAGGTTTTAAAGGAGGCAAGTAATTGTTAGTTTGTACTGCTGGTTTATTTTTGTGGTGACTTAAAAAAATAAGCCGGCAGTATTTTTTTTATCTTTATCGTAGCTGAATGAAAATGAAAAAATTAAATAAAGGATTAGAAGATTTATCACATTTATTTTTAGCTCATTCTGAAAATAATAGTGGGCGCAGTATAGCTCCGGGAGTAAGGTTAAAACCAGCGCTTAAAAGTATTTGTTTGATTGGCAATAGCGTTGATTCGCCTGACGCGTTTTTAACGATTAATTTGTCTTTAGCATTAGCGCGTTTAGGAATGAAAATTGCAGTTGTAGATCTGGATGAACAGCTAATTTATTTAAAATTTTTTTTAGGCAGGGATTTGTCGCTTCAGGAGTTAAGCCCTGAAGAACTAATTAAATCAGGCCCCCTAAATTTAAAGTTAGTTGCTTTAAATAATGCGGTTAAACATAGTTTATCTGCTCAGAATTCAACAGCGGAGTTTCTTGGCTTATTAAAGAATTTAGAGCATAATTTAGATTTAATGTTTATTTGTATCAGGGGTGGAGATTTGTCTGTGATCAAACAGCTGATTGATGCTCCAATAGATGAATTTTTAGTTATGTGTTCCCCTGATAAAAATGAACTGCTTAATGTTTATAAAATTATAAAGATGATTTTTTCGCATAATTTTGTGGCTAAGATTGGGTTGATTAGCACAAATATTGCGCATATGTATGAAGTGGATGCGGTTTATAATTATCTTAATCGTATTGTGAAAAAATACTTAGACAGAGAACTTTATAAATATGGGTTTTTATTTAAGCTTAAGCAGCAGGAAAGTAGTAAAGCGCATATTAATTCTTTTTATGACGCGGATTTAACTGCTTGTATTTCTAATATAGCACAAATTGTTGTACTCAGGTTAAATTTACCTGATAATATGCATGAAAGAAAATCATTTTTTAATTATATACTTGGAGAAAATGTATAATAAGGAGGCAGAAATTTAATGGTTACGATCTTTAATAGCACGCCAATAGAAAGGCAAACATTAGAAAAGATAATTTTAGGAAATCCTGAAAGTATTTCTCAGGGCTTAAAAATTATTGGCCATAATTTTGCGCTTGAAGATAATGGGATTATTGATTTTATTGGGCTGCAGAGTACAGGCCAGTTGGCGATTCTTTCTATTTGTGTGGATAAAAATGATTATTTGTTAATTGATTTATTAAGTTATGCGCAGTATTTAAGAAAAAACCAAGGGGTAGTAACACAATTATTTGCTGAGCATAATATAAACTTTAGCCAAAAAATAAAAATTTTTCTTATTGCTTCAAATTTTTCTGAAAAATTGCGTTTAGCAGCAGCGCAGTTTTCTGCTGATGAATTGGCGTTAATTAAGTTTATATATTTAGTTTCAGGCAAATCAGGAGGTTCTAAAGGGATTATTTTTAAACCAGATACTTTTAATTCTCAGGCGCAGGAAAATGTGAGTTTAAAAAAAAATACTGCAAAGCAGGATTACACATATGCTCAAACGGAAAATGAGTTATCCATAGAAGATGAAAAAATAAAGGATGAAAAAAAAGATTTTAGTCTCGAAAATATACAAGATAATTCAGAGGATGAATTAGATGTGCTTTTATCTGAAGAAGAAAAAGCTGAATTTATAAATTTTGATAAAAATTTTTTAAAAGGGCCATAAATAAAGGCTCTTTGGAGTTTTGAGTGGGTAAGCAATATTTATTGAAGCTTCTTTCATCTTGTCACACTTGCTCAATTTTTCATGCCTTTTTGTCATTCCCGCAATCTTTTAGCGGGAATTCAGCAATCTACCATCAACGATTTAAAGCAAAGTCCTGTTCGCTAATATAGAAACGTAATAGGTTTGCAAAATTTAGGCGTTTTCCTGTGCCCTATGAACGATCTGACCTAAGCCAAACCGCAGGCGCAGCTCGTTGCGTTGAGGTTTAGCGATAGAAGAGCGTTTCAAGATGCGGTGCAGATGGACATCATAAAATTCTAAACCTATTACGTTTGGGTATATATAGATTCCCGCTAAAAGATTGCGGGAATGACAAAAAAAACAATACCCAAGAAATGCCAATAAAATTCCCTATACTGTCATTCCCGCAATGCTTTTAGCGGGAATCTATTCTAAAAAATTTAATCTTGTTAAAACAATAAATTAATGATGTC
>QNCH01000201.1 GCA_003645745.1 Candidatus Omnitrophota bacterium | reverse complement strand
TCAAGATGGAGTTTTTGACGTTGCAACAGCCGTGCGTAATTGTGGTATGTCTCAGGGGGCATTATATTCGCTACTGAACAACATTATTACAAATTTTAATTTATGCACTGCAAAGCTTGACGCAGACGCTGGTGTTACAGATACAGATTATGCGGCTAATTGTGATTTAAGCACATTAGCCAGTAGAGTAATGAGCGCAAACGGTATACACCAATCTGATTTAGCGGCTTGTTTAGCAGAAATTGAAACTAATTTTGAAATATTAACTGCTCAGCTTGATGCGGACGCTGGTGTTACAGATACAGATTATGCAGCCAGTTTAGATTTTGATATGAATACCGCAAAAATAAAGGCAAATGGTATTGATCAGGGCAGTGTTGTTTCATACCTGCAAACCGTAATCACTGCAATTAATGGATTATTAACAAAACTTGACGCAGATTAATAAAAAAAAGGTGAAATATGAAAATATTAAAAAATTGGTTTGTTGTTAGCCTGCTTTTATGTGGGTTGTTTTTTACAGGAATTGCCAATGCGGCAATTATTATTACTGAAACTGCAACACAAGACTTAACTGCTGGAGCTTTATCATCAGCGACTACTTATGGTGGCAGGTCAAAGCTATTACAGGTAATGCTTACCGCGAGCGAAGCTATTACGGAGACAGTTACTGTTGTATTTGATAGTGTTAGAGGTTCTAATTATGATACAGTGCTTGCCACAGAGGACCTATCAGCAGCAACAAGTTATGTATTAAGACCTTGTGGAGAATGTATCTTGGATGTTGGAGACGCAATTGCTGTTACTTGCACAAATGCAAATGTTACAGGCACAGTTTATTTAACAATACAATCAGAACCTTTATATTAAAAAAAATGAAAAAACTAATCCTATTTTTTGCGTTTATGGTATTGTTTCAATCTGTCTGCTTTGCAGAATGTAATGAAGAGTGGGTTGATGGCGTTGGTGTTGGCAGTGGTGGTGGCGGATTAGTATTTGAAGATGATACTAATACCGTTTTAGGATATGAAGCTTTACACGACCAAACAGTTGTTAATCGTGATGATACTGCTGTAGGGTATAAGACAATGTATCATACTACAACAGGGGTTAATAATGTAGGATGTGGAGACAATGTTTTATATACTAACACCGCAGGGGCAAAAAATACTGGTGTTGGTAGTGGAGTTCTTTATTCTAATACTGGTGGACACGAAAATACAGCTGTTGGCGCGTTTGCTATGGGAAGTAATGAAAGTGCCAGCGGAAATACTGCTGTTGGATATGAGGCGTTAAGTAGTAGTGTAGAAAGTGGCTCTAATGTTGCAATTGGATGGAAAGCACTTGCTGAATATACAGGAACAGGCGGAGGAAATTGCGCTATTGGCTATAGGTCAATGTCAGCAGGGGGAACAGGGAGCATATATAACAATGCTTTAGGACACGAAGCTTTAAGAGAGTTAACAACTGGCGACTATAATAATGCAGTGGGTTCGGGATGTATGGCAAATACTACAACTGGCTATCAAAATAATGCAATGGGGCATAATGCTTTAGTTACAAATCTTTCTGGCTATGCAAATAATGCAATTGGTGAATCAGCTTTAGGGGCAAATACAAGCGGTTATAATAATAATGCTCTTGGTTTTCAAGCACTTGATGCAAATACAACTGGTTATTATAATGTGGGTATAGGTGGTAATGCCTTGTTATTCAATACCAATGGTCGCGGCAATATTGGAGTGGGTTATATGGCTATGCAGGATAACACTGAGGGGGATTATAATATAGGAATTGGGCAATATGCGTTATCTTCTAACACTACAAGTGATTATAACGTTGGTATAGGTTATTATGCCCTTCAAGCCAATGTTATAGGTTATGGTAATGTTGGCATAGGCTATTATTCTTTGTATAATAACACTGATAATTATAATACGGCAGCAGGCTATTTTGCAATGAGATTTAATACTTCGGGTACGAATAATATAGCTATTGGTAAAGAGGCATTATATTCTAATACAACTGGGGATGATAATACTGCTACAGGATATAGGGCATTATATTCTAATACAACAGGAGGTGTAAATACCGCTTTTGGTCATAGGGCGTTAGATGCAAATACAACAGGAGGTGTAAATAATGCTTTTGGATATTTTGCTTTAAAAAATAATACTACGGGTGAATTTAATACGGCTGTGGGACCAGAATCTTTGATGTATAATACAACAGGCTCTTACAACATTGCAATAGGATATGCAGCGGGGACATTGAAAGCTTCGGGGACATTAACAACTCCTGAACATTCAATTTATATAGGGCGCAATTGCAAAGGCTATAGTGACGATGACGATAACAGTATTGTTATTGGTTATAACGCTATTGGTATTGGAGCGAATACAACAGTTCTTGGCAACACCTCAATCACAAAAACAAAAATAGAAGGCGGCATTATTCATTCAGTATCATCGATAACAGACATTGCCCCTGCTTCTGGAATTACCGTTACTAAAAGTATAATGAGAGTCCAATCTAATGACGCAGACAGTTGTGATATTACAGCAAGTCCTCAAATTGCAGATGGTGTTAATGGGCAGGTAGTTTATCTTTATGGGGAAAGTGATACAAAAACAGTTATTTTAGATGATGGCGCAGGATTACAATTATCTGGCGGAGCTTCATTTACATTAGGTTTAGGCGATGTTATTTGCTTAACATATTTTAGCGATGTAGATTTATGGCGTGAGAATTTTAGTTCTAACAATTAAGGAGGGATTTATGAAAAAAATAATGATAATAGTTTTAATGTTAAGTACTGCTAACCTGATATATGCTGCTCCTGTGTATAAAAAAATTGACGATACAACTATGAAAATAGTTACAAAAATTGTTAATGATAAAGTAGAAATTGTTACTTTACCTGAATTAATTACTAAAAAAGTGCGTAAAAATGATGAAATTAATGCTTGCAAAAAGAAATTAACTAAACTTAAGGCAGAATTAAAAAATATTAAAAAAGAAATTAAGGAAGCTAAAAAAATGGGTATTACAGAAGGGGATTAAATATGAAAAAAATATTGTC
>QNCH01000200.1 GCA_003645745.1 Candidatus Omnitrophota bacterium | reverse complement strand
CAAGGCATTGCAGGGAGCTTACCCTCAACTGGCGGATATGCATTTATCTGATTTTAAAGTCAGGGTTTTAGACAGTAAGCAGGGAACCGCGGCAAAGGTGCGGGTTTTTATTGAGTCCCAGGACGTGAAAAAATCATGGTGGACACTCGGTGTGTCTGAAAATATTATTGAAGCCAGCGCTCAGGCTTTAGTTGACAGCCTTGAGTATAAGTTATTGCAGAGTAAAGGATAATGAAGTTAGGTCTGTAGGGACAGGCCGTGGCCTGTCCGATACAAGAGATAAAATAACAAATTTATTAATCCTATCTTGATTTTTTTTGAAACAAGGGAAAGATAATAGAGCAATTTATGGAAGAATTAGCAAGCAAATATCAGTTTAAAGACATTGAAGAAAAAATTTACGCGTTTTGGGAACAACAACATTTGTTCTCAGCCCAGGCGGATGAGAATAAGAAATCATTTACTATTGTTATCCCTCCGCCTAATGTTACTGGAATTTTGCATATGGGGCATGCTTTAAATAATACTATTCAGGATATTTTAATCAGGTATAAAAAAATGCAGGGCTTTAATGCTGTTTGGATGCCTGGCTGCGACCATGCCGGCATTGCTACGCAAAATGTAGTGGAGCGTAAGATTGCGGCTCAAGGATTAAAACGCCAGGATCTTGGCCGTGAGAAATTTTTGGAGCAGGTATGGGACTGGAAAAGTTCTTACGGTACAACAATTAATCAACAGCTGCGCCGTCTTGGGTGCGCTTGTGACTGGCAAAGAGAACGTTTTACAATGGATACTGAGTATAGCAATGCTGTTTTGGAAGTTTTTGTGCATTTATACAATAAAGGTTTAATTTATCGGGGCCATTATATTATTAATTGGTGCCCCCGCTGTCAAACCGCGCTTTCTGATGAAGAAGCTCCGCATAAGGAAGTTGACGGCTCTTTGTACTTTATAAAATATCCGCTTAAAAGTTCAACCAAAGATTATGTTGTTGTAGCTACTACCAGGCCTGAAACTATGCTTGGAGATACTGCGGTGGCGGTAAATCCGAAAGATGAACGCTACTCATATCTTATTGGTAATTTTGTTACTCTACCTTTAATGGATCGGGAAATTAAGATAGTCGCGGATGATTTTGTGGATATGGAGTTTGGCACAGGGGCAGTAAAAGTTACGCCCGCGCATGACCCTAATGATTATTTAATTGGCAAACGCCATAATTTAGAATTTATCAATATTCTTAATCCTGATGGTTCTTTAAATAAAAATGCCGGAGCTTATGCTCAAATGGATCGTTTTAAAGCTCGTGAGGCTGTAATTGATGCTTTAAGACAAAAAGGTTTATTACTTAGAGTGCTGCAGCATAAGCATGCAGTGGGGCACTGTTACCGTTGCGGAACAATGATAGAACCTTATTACTCTAAACAATGGTTTGTGAAAATGCGGCCTTTATCTGAGCCGGCAATAAAAGCAGTAAAGGATGGAGAAATAAAATTTTATCCTAAACGCTGGACAAAGGTCTATTTGAATTGGATGGAAAATATTCAGGATTGGTGTATCTCACGCCAGATATGGTGGGGGCATAGGCTGCCGGTTTATTATTGCCGTGACTGCCTGAAAAATTTAGAAGATAGTAATAAAGCGGTAATTGTTTCGAAAACTCTTCCCTTTAAGTGCCCTGTGTGCGGCAGTGCTGATATTTATCAGGATAATGATGTTTTAGATACCTGGTTTTCTTCATGGCTCTGGCCGTTTGCTGTTTTTGGCTGGCCTTTTAATGGGGACGAAAGTGCAGCGCGGATTAAACAGCAGGACTTAAAACATTTTTATCCTACGTCTGTATTAGTCACCGCTCAGGAAATTATTTTTTTCTGGGTTGCGCGCATGGTTATGGCTGGTTTTGAGTTTACAAAAGATATTCCATTTAAAGATGTTTATATCCATGGTACAGTACGGGACGATACTGGCAAGAAAATGTCTAAGTCTCTTGGGAATAGCATTGACCCTTTGGAGGTGATTGCTGATTACGGAACAGATGCTTTGCGTTTTAGTTTGATTTCGCTTACTTCAATGGGGCAGGATGTGTATTTGTCTAAGGATAAATTTGAATTCGGTAGAAATTTTGCTAATAAAATATGGAATGCCGCGCGGTTTTTACTTATGCGCTTAGATGAAAGTAAGGATTTTAGCAATGCGGAGGAAATTTTAAAACATAAAAAATTGCCTTTAGCTGAAGCCTGGATTTTAAGCAGGTTTTATTCAAGTTTAGAAAATATAGATAAAGCTTTGTCTGCTTACCGTTTTAATGAAGCGGCAAATTGTTTGTATGAGTTTTTTTGGCATCAGTTTTGTGATTATTATCTGGAATTGGCAAAAACGCATATTCATTCTGAAGATATTCAGTTTGTATTGTATTTTGTGCTGAAAAATATACTTTTAGTCTTGCATCCATTTATTCCTTTCTTAACTGAGCAGATCTGGCAAAAAATTGCTCCGAATACAGGCTCAATAATGCTGCAAAAATGGCCGCAGGTTCAGGCACAGGCGATTAATCGGACATTAGAAGCAAATATGGGCTATGTCTTAGAAATTTGTACTAAAGTACGAAATTTAAGATCTGAAAGTGATATAAAACCGAAACAGAAAATTAAGGTAAGCATTTTTGTTAGTAATCCCTATCAATCTAAACTTGTAAAAGAGTGTACAGAATATTTAAAAGTTTTAGCAAAAATAGAACAGTTAACTTTACTTAATGAAAATGCCGCGCCTGATCAATTATGTGTTTCTGCTGCGATGCCAGGGACAATGTTATTTATGCATGTAGGTGATTTTGATTTGAAACTGGAAATTAAAAAAAATGCTGAAGAAATTATTAAGATGAATAAATATATAAACCGGAAAAGCGCACTTTTAAATAATATGCAGTTTGTCAGAAATGCGCCGTTTGAAGTAGTAGAAAAAGAAACTCAGGATTGTGAAAAACTTAAAGAAAAATTAAATAAATTAATTCAGAGGCAAAATGAGCTTGAACGCGCAAATTAAATTTCAAAAATTAGATGTCTGTGATTTAGTTAACAGAGCCTTAGTCGAAGATATT
>QNCH01000199.1 GCA_003645745.1 Candidatus Omnitrophota bacterium | reverse complement strand
ATAATATCGCCTGAGCTTAAAATCGTACCGGTTGCACCATCCTGTAAATCAGTTAAAAACGTAGCGCCAACAGCTGCGGTAACTCCCGCGTCTGAATACAGTTTGCCTGACCGCGCGACTGTGCCTTGTGTGGATGATGTTGCCACAGCATTAATATTGCCGGTTAACCTCGCGGAACTTGTAGCCTGGGCAATTTCAGTTTGGCCAACAGGAATGTTAATTGATGTTAATTCCGGAGTAATATTAATTGTGCCGTTTATATCTGCCATCCAACCCTGCAAACGATAACCATTTGCCGGATTTACCAGATCCCCATCCTGCCCAATATCAAAAGCTCCGTCCCTTGAATATGTTCTGGTTACCGCGTTATCAGAAAGCACAAAAAAACCTTCCCCCTGAATTGCCATATCAGTTGATTTGCCTGTAGCGCCTAAATTTCCTTGAGTTTGCAAAGTATCAACTGTGCCGACAATCATACCCAAACCAACCTGCGCCGGATTTATACCGCCAGCAGAACCTGATATAGGAGCTGTGCCTGTACGCAAAGTCTGGCTAAGCATATCCTGAAAAGTAACTCTGGAAGACTTAAAACCAGTTGTATTTACATTCGCAATATTATTACCCATAACATCCATCCTCACAAGATGGTTTTTCATCCCGGATACGCCGGAAAACATTGAACGCATCATTAGCTATCTACCCCCTTTATACTTAGCAAATTCACAGTTTATAAACTTACTAATCATCATCATTTTTTCCGCTTCTGTCATTCCACGGATTAAGGCTTCCTAAAAAAAGGGCCAGCCTTAAATTAAAAACTCACAATTCTCAATTCACCATTTTTGCCTCAAAGTCAATTCTTTTTTTAATTGTCAACTGATCAGAGCAGCATTGCGCTATCTATATTAGTAAAAATCTTATCCCCTGCTTCTTCTGCCCCAACACAAGTAACAACAGTACGATTACTAACATTAACCACCATTGCCACACCATTAATTACCAAAAGAGATTCATGCGCTCCTTTAGCCGCAGCTTTATCCACAGTATCTTCTATGCGTTGCAGCTGCACATTTGAAAATTGAATATCCCTTTGCCTGATTCTTTCTGTTGCGTGCTTAGAAAATTTTAAGCTCCTGGTACTGGTTATTTTATGGGAAAGGATATCCTGAAACCGCGTTTTCTTGCTTTCCGCAGCACCTTTTTTAACCTCTAAAGGGTGTAGGGGAATTAATGGTTTTTGATATACTTGATTAATTTTATGCACATTCATCTCCTGATCAGGAATTTACCCTGAGCAAATCGTTGACTGCAATACGGCCTGAGTTTACATTTAAATATGCTAAATCATTTTCAACTGTAATTGACTCAACCACGCCGTTGATCATCAAACCTGTATCAGCATCCATCCCCGAAACATTTTTCCCGATTAATGCCGCTGCTTGCGATGCAGCCTGACAGGTATAAGCAAACTGCATATTATTTTGCATTACCTGCATTGTTTCATTCATTTCACTCATCTGCTCTAAACTACTAAACTGTGCCATTTGCGCGGCAAACTGTTCATTGGACATTGGGTTAAGCGGATCCTGAAAAGTAAGCTGAGAACACAAAAGTTTCAAAAAATCATCTTGTCCCAAAATAGAATTCGGATTTACAACTTTCGCGGCACTGGCCTCTGCAGCCGCATTTGTTGCTGTAATCTCCATATTTGTCACCTCCTCTTTACACACTCAGTGCGATTTTAAGCCAGATAATTAATTCCTAAGCCAGAACCAAATTGAAAATTCCTGTTTGCCTCAAAGCTAAGCATCCGACTAATACTACTATCACGCGCTTGCGCGCTTAAATAAGCATTTCTTTTTTCCTGAGAAAATTCCCTGCCGCGTTTAGACAAATTGCTAAAACTTTCATCAACGCTTACAGAAATCTGCTCTGCTTTAATACCCTGCTCTGCTAAAGCATTTTTAAGCTGTCCAAGATTCATTTCAATCATATCTTTTGCTTCTATGTTTTGTATTTTTAAGCTTACTTCTACAGTATCCTGATTAATAACCACTTTAACCTGCATCTGTCCCAGATGTTGAGGTTGTAAATTTACTATCATTTCAGTATTGCCTTTTAGAATATTTGTCTGAATATGATTTGCAATCCTAACAATCTGCTGAGAAGGATTGAAACTAACTTCCGCAGGCTGTGTTGCTGGCACAACCTTATTCCCCTGCATACTTAAGCCTTTGACTTCATTTAAATCCAAAATTTTGAGACTATACGCGTCTGTATTGCGCTGCTTGGATTTTAAATTCTGCAAAAAATCCGCAGATAAACTGCCCTCAGTTGATTCTTCTAAATGAGTACCCTGAATTTGTTGCTGCACTGCAGTAACTACATCTAAAGCTTTAAACTTCTGTTGCCTACTGCACTGCAAATGTTGAGGGCTATCTTCTATACTTTCATCTAAAACCTTCTCAACACGGTTAACCTTATACTGCTTAAATTTAGTCTCTTCTGATTGAAGCAATTTATTATCCTCTTTTTCAGATAGATTAACCTTTTCCATAAATTTTGCTTTTTCTCCAATCATAGCAACACTAACTAAACCTTTTTGCTGCATATTACTAATAGGTTTACCTTGCTCCGCAGAATCTTCAGCCTTTTCCACAACTAACTCTAATTCAGGAAAAACCGTCGCAGCATAGGGGGCATCTGAGTCAACGCTTACTTTAAACACATCTACAACATCTGCTGTATTTATCTGTATTGCTTCAGAACTCTGAAGCTGTTCCTCTACAACTTCTCCAGCTAAATTTAGCGCATCAGCAGCGTCCTCTCCTTTACCCGCATTGCCTTTAGCAGAATCTTGTTCTCCTAACTGTTGGCTCTGTTCTATATCCTCAGAAACATTACTCAAAACATCCTGAAATTCCTGAGAGTCAGAAGATATTGCCTGCTCTTTAGAAACAATCCTGGGCTGCTCTATTACCGGACTTTCTACGCAAAACTCCATACCTATAGGCCCCTCCATTTTCATCACCTCCTTCCATTTATAATTTACAATTTACAATTTTTTACCCCAAAGTTAACTCTTTTTTAATTGTCAATTGATAATTGTGAATTGCCAATGTTATTTTT
>QNCH01000198.1 GCA_003645745.1 Candidatus Omnitrophota bacterium | reverse complement strand
TCTAAAGCTATGAATTAATTTCATCATACAAATCTTTCCATTCAGGGTTAGTTCTCTTAATCAATTCAATTTTCCATACTCTCTTCCATCTCTTAATACATTTTTCTCTGTGTATAGCTGAATTCACATCCAACGTAAGTTCAAATAACACAAGACGATGCACCAGATATTTCTTTGTAAATCCTTTGACTAAATTATTCCTGTGTTCATAAACACGCTTGATCAAATTATTCGTTATGCCAGTATATAAAGTCCCGTTCTTTTTACTCGCTAATATATAAACGTAGTATTGTTTCATAAGATATATATAGATTCCCGCTAAAAGATTGCGGGCATCTGTCCTGCTCTGCAGGGAATGACAATGCTTAGTATCACATTGTCACTCCTTCCAGGTTTGTCTCCTTTTTTTGCCCTCTATTCTCGACTATAAACTCACTATGCAGAGTTTATCCCGCATTTACTACGCATAAAGAAAATAAATTTGTATTAACAAATAGCTACCCACTCAAAACTCCAAAGAGCCTAAATATATTGAAGATTTTCAGCAAGGGCTTGGCATAGGCACTGGGGGCTTAATTGTTTATCTTAAAAGTCTGGAACAAAAAAAATATAGTTTAAAAGATATTGAGCAAAAACAAAATACTGATTTTTCGCGCGAGCAAAGAAAAGTAGAATTGGAAGCAAGAATGCTTGAAATACAAACAGAGCAGGAGGATTTAAGAATAAATTTGGCAGCGCAATCATTAGCGCTGTCTTTAGAACAAGATAATCAGCAGGTTTTAAAAGACATTGTTAATTTGCTCAAATCTCTGCCTCGCGTATCTGTTGCGGTTAGGTGTAAACTGAAGTCAGTAGATCTTATACCTGCTGCAGAATTGGCGGGTAAAGACTTTGATGTTTTCGGGCAGTACAGAGAAGTTGGTTCCACGGTGCTTGTTTATAACCTTATTATTTCAGACAATGCTGATCCGCTCACACTATTGCGAGGCCTTTTGGATCATGAATTGCTTTTGCAGTATGATAAAAAGGAACTAGAAGCAAAACTTAAAGAATTACAAGCCCCGCAAAAACTTGCTGCTTTGGGCCGGGAGCTTGCAGCAGTTAAAGCGGAATTAACCATCCTCAGCCAGGAATTGCCAGCCCTTGATTCTTTGCCTCAAGAAATCAATGCGCAATTTTTAATTGGCCAGGCAATTTGATGTGAGAAGAGGGGGACAAACCTATTACGTTTGAGTATAGTCAAGTCGAGACTTGCCCCCCTTTTTCATTTTGCCTGATATAAAAAATATTTTGCATACTAATTAGTAATTGGTGTATTATACTCAAATGTAATAGGTTTGTAATTTTATGATGTCCCGCTCACGCTGCATCTTGAAATGTTCATCATTGGCAAACCTTAGGCGCAGCAAGCTGCACCTGCGGTTTGTCTTAGCTCAGATTACGTTTGAGTATATAAATAAAGGAGGTTAGCAGGAATAATGGAAAAAGACGAAAAGCAAAAAATTTTACAGGAATTGGGTGGTATTGGCGAGGATATTTATGATGAGTTAGTGGGAGATTTTATTGCGCAGGCAGATCTTCAATTGCGGGATTTAAATCAAGCATTGTCTAATGGGGATTTGTCTGCAATGCAGAGCCTGGCTCATACAATTAAAGGTTCTTCCGGTAATTTAAGGCTTTATACGATTTCAGCTATTGCAAAGGATTTAGAATTTTGATCTGAAGGTAATGCTGATAAAGCTAAGCTAAATAATCTATTAGAGGATTTAAGCGCTGCATTGGAAAAATTAAAGGAGAAATAATAATGTGGAAAATATTAGTTGTTGATGATGATTTTATCACCAGAAAATTAACAATAGAGATGTTAAAGGAACAGGCTATGTGTGATACAGCTGCTAACGGCAAGGAAGCAATGCAGGCTTATCAGCATTCTCTGGATACAAAACAAAATTATGATTTAATTTTGTTAGATGTTTCTATGCCTGAAATAGATGGTTTGGGAGTGTTGCGTTTAATCAGGGAGCAAGAAAAAGAGGATGGTGTTTTGCTCGGTGAAGGCATACCAATCATTATTGTGACCGCGTACAAAAAAACATTCACAGATGCGTTTACACAAGGCTGTGACGATTATCTTCTAAAACCGTTGTTTGCAAAAACATTAATCGAAAAAATAACCGCAATGGTTGGCTAATATATATACTCAAACGCAATAGAGGAAAATAGAAATTATTCGTAATCGGTGAGAAGCTGTGAAATAATACCCCATTATTCTTTTTTCGTGTTTTTTCTCCGACGAGACATAAAGAGAAACGGGCGAAAAACGGTGATTATTTCGCAGCTTCTGACTGAAGAGAGATTTCAGTTATGGATTCCCTGCAAGCAGGACAATTCCCGCTAAAAGATTGCGGGAATGACAAAAAAATAATGCACGAGAAATACCAATAAAATTCTCTACAATGTCATTCCCGCAATCTTTTAGCGGGAATCTACGAATCAAAGTTAATACCCCGTTTCAGTCAGAAACAGTGAAATAATATTTTTTTTATCTTTTTCTATTAAACTCTTTATTTTTACTTACCGCGCAATATTTCATCCCTAATATACTCAAACCAATTGCGTTTGAGTATATCTTCCCATACTTTTTACTTTCGAGGGCTGCCTCCTCCTCTTTGTCCCCTAAAAATGAGTAATTTGTGCAGTAAAATAGAGTAGTTTTACGTATAGGAAAATAGCATATAATATGGCATAATATAAACAGGGAGAGTCGTTAAAATTGGAGATTTTAACTAATTTCAGAAAATGAATTTCAAATTACAAATTTCAGATTGAAAGAAAATTTGTTGCAAATTAATTCGAAATATGTAATATGCAATCTGCAATCTGCAATCTGAAATGTACACCATACAATCAATAATTTGTAATTTGAAATATGTAATCTGCAATTTTACTTGTATGGGAATGTATTTTTTTTAAGTTTTTTACCAGGAGAATAAGATGAAAATGGAAAAAAATGTTGCAATCTGTTTAATGTTATTTTTTTGCGTTTTGGGGATATCCTTAAATTCTATGGCAAATCCTGACCCTGCGGTATTTGAGTCTGCATTGGTTTGGCGGGTTGAGGGAAACGGAGATTATCAACTTAATCAGGAGAAATTTTCTAAAATAG
>QNCH01000197.1 GCA_003645745.1 Candidatus Omnitrophota bacterium | reverse complement strand
TAGATTGGAACGCTCTGACTTAAGCCAAACCACAGGCGCAATTCGTTGCGTTGAGGTTTGGCGAATGAAGAACGTTTCAAGATGCAGTGCGGGGGAATGTCATAAAATTACAAACCAATTGCGTTTGAGTATAACTAACTTAATTGTTTCTCTTTTAAACTCATTATCATATTTCCTGATTACTCTCATTTTGTACCTCCTGATTTAATGGTTTCTATTTTAACCTGTTCGGCAAATACTGTCCACTAAATTGGGGAAACTCCAGTCATTCCCTGCAAGCAGGACAGATGCCCGCAATGTTTTTAGCGGGAATTTATACTCAAACGTAATCGATCTGCGAAATAACAGTCATATTGTCAATAGGTGGTTTACAAATGCGGGGATGCACTCCTTTTGTTTGGAATAATTGACAGCCTTATTTCCTTATGTTATAGTTAAAAATGTAATATAATATAGTTTAGAATGATAAATTATATTTTTTATTGTTACGTTTGAGTATAACATATTGCAAACAGAAAAGTAGAAAATGCGAAAATTATTATATTGTATTATTATTATCAGTGTTTTTTTGATTACTCAGGATTGCTTTGCATTCTGGGTATGGACACCTAAAACCAATAAATGGGTGAACCCCGCGTACAGGACGTTTGATACGCCGAAAGAGCAGTTTGATTGGGCTAAAGGTTATTTTGACAGCAATGATTTACACAAAGCTTTGTCTGAATTCAAAAAGTTAGTTAAAAAATTTCCTAATACGCGGTTTGCTGCTGAGGGGCAATATTTTATTGCTGAGTGCTATGAAAAATTAGGTAATCATTATAAAGCTTTTTTGGCTTTTCAGTTAGTTGTGGATTCTTATCCTTTGAGTGATCGATTAGAGAAAATTTTTGAAAACCAGTACCTTATTGGTGAGATCTATTTTAAAAAGAAAAAATACGATTTGGCTCAGGAAATTTTTGAAAAAGTATTAATAAACTCTCCTTATGCTAAAATGTCTGATATTGTGCAGTATAAAATAGGATTGTGCTTGTTAAATACCCGTCAATTTAGCGCGGCAAAGGATGAGTTTAAAAAAATGCAGGAAAATTATTCATTTAGCCTGTATCTTGATGATGCTTGCTATCAAATAGGTTTTTGCGCGTATAAAATTTCCGCGTTATTTAAAAATTATGATCAGGGGTTGATTGATCTTGCGATTGGTGACTTAAAATATTTTTTAAGAAATTTTCAGACAAGTGAGTATGTGCAGCGAGCGGAGGCATTAGTTTTTGAGTTAGAAGATAAGAAAGCTGAGAAGATTTTTAGGATTGCGCAGTTTTATGAAAAGCAAAAAAAAACTTATGCTGCACTTAGATATTATCAGGATTTAGTTTATATGTACGAAGGAACTGTATGGGCGCAGAAAGCTGATTTAAAATTAGTTAAGCTGCGTAAAAAGTAGATAAAAATATGTATAGCTTATCAGCAATATTTAAGGCTGTTTTATTTTTTTTCTGTATTTTTCTTTGCGGATGCGCGTATACGACTCAAACTTATTTTTTGCCTGCAGGGATTCAAACCGTGCATATCGCGACTTTTGAAAATAAGACAGATCAGCCCAATATAGAAAATGAATTAAGGTCAAAAATAATTTCTGCGTTTCAAAATGACGGCAATCTTAAAATTGTCCCTTTATCTGAGGCTGACGCTGTTTTAACCGGAACAGTTAAAGATTATTCCCGCCAGCCGCTGCGCTATATAAATAATGAAAGCGTGCGTGAATATCGTTTGCAAATAGGAGTTGATTTTGAATTTAACGCGCTTTTGGAAAATAAAATTATAGTTAAAGAAAATAATTTTTTTGGGGACAGCAGTTTCTATTTAACAGGCGATAGTGTTGCTGCAGAGCGTCAGGCAAGATGCTCTGCTTTAGATGATTTAGCTTCACGCGTTTTAAATAGGATTGTTACCTTATGGTAAAGTTTTTAACGTATTGGGATCTTTTATCGAATATTAAAGCAAATAGAGTTGCGCCTGTTTATTTATTTACCGGGGACGAAGTATTTTTAAAGCGTTCTGCTGAAGAAAAAATTAAGTTAAGCCTTGTTCCCGCGTCTTTAAAGGATTTTAATTATCAGTTATTTTTTGCCGAACAAGCTGATTTAAGCTCTGTGTTGGATTGTCTTAAGACTCAGCCGTTTATGTGCCAGAGGCGTGTGCTAGTTTTAAGAGATGCTGAGAAATTTTCTAATTTTGAAAAAAATATAATTACCTATCTAAAAAATCCCTGTCTGAGCAGTTGTTTTATCGTCTATGCTAAAAATAAGAATAGCAAGTTTGTCAAAAATATTTCTAAATTCACTGAGAATGTTTTATTTGAGCCTTTAAAAGGTCAGGGTTTAAAAAAATGGATAAATCATTATTTACGGAATAAAAATAAATTGATTTTGCCTCAGGCAATGGAGGTTTTATTTGAAAAAGTTGGCTCTGACCTTGGAGTATTGTCAAGTTCTCTTGATAAGTTATGTTTATTTATTAAGGATGCGCGTGAAATAAAAGTAGAGCATATTGAGTTATTAATAAAAAAAACTCATACAGATACAAAATTTAGCTTTCTTAATGCCCTATCTAAAAAGGATGTCAGCCGCGCGTTAACAATATTCAATGACATTTCTTCGCAAAGTAAAAATTTTATAGAGATTATTGGATTGCTTAATTGGCAAATGCAGAGGATGTTAGTTGTTAAGCGCTTAGTAGAAAAAAAATGTTCATCAGATCAGATAAGTTTGCGTTTGTCCTTAAGTTCATACGCGGTTAATAATCTTAAAAAGCAAGTCTATATTTTTAGCGTACAAGAGCTTGAGAACAGCCTTGATTTGTTGTTAAAATCAGATGTCGCGCTAAAAACAGGCACAGCAAACTCCCGCCTGGTGTTGGAAAATTTAATTGTACGTATATGCAGTAATGTTTATTATAGATTATAGGGGACATACTATAAAGGTTGTCAAGCAAAAAGCTTCCCCTTAGACAAATTTTTTAGAAATTTGACTTTCTTTTAAAAGGAATTACCATAAAGATAAAATATTCAATGAGCTTCACCGGTTAATAATTCTTCCAAGAAATCGTTGTGATACGGCGTCATAGATAAGCTATGCGCAAATTATACTTTATACGTTGTGAAGAATTCGGTGAAGCGCCTTAATTGTCCCCCACAGGGTCGTATT
>QNCH01000196.1 GCA_003645745.1 Candidatus Omnitrophota bacterium | reverse complement strand
TATTGAAGGTAAAAAATACGCAAATCTTAAAGAAGTCTCAGGAAATTTTTTAACAAAATAACCACGATGTAAGGCATAATTTGCCACTTGTTTATAATGCGGAAAAAATAATGTCCTGCGATGGTGAAAAACAAAAGCTTGTGGGTCATAAATTATTTTTTTGCCGAGTTTCTTAGTAATATCTAAGCATAATTTAGTATCTTCTCCAGGCCAAAAATTATTATTAAATCCGCCTAACCGGTCAAAAATTTCACGGCGTACAAGGAAGTTACAAGAAGGATAATCATCAACTTCCTGCGTTTCTTTAGGAACATACCGGTAAATATACTTACCTGAAGCCAATACAGAAGAAAAAACATACCCGCTGGCTTTTTCCATTACCGGGCTTTCATCCGGAGTTAAAGCCGGGCCTCCTACACCTGCGGTATCTTTATCCTGAAAATGGCGCAAAGCATTTTTCAGCCAATTTTTATCAGGATACGCGTCATCATCTAAAAAGGCAAATATCTCAGCCTGAGAATGTTTCAAAGCCAGGTCCCTTTTTAACGCTGGGCCAATATTGCCTGTAGGAATTACCTCGATTTTACCTTTAAATTCAAAAAAAGGCTGATCAGGAAAAACAAAAATTTTAAAATTAGAATAATCCAATTTTAAGCATTCTGTAATACATTTATTCAGCCTCTGGTTAAAAGATTTAACTGGAATAATAATTGCAGTTGATAATTCCTGTTTTGCCATACTCAACCAACCCTCTTCTTTTTAAAAACATACTTTATTCTGGTTTTCAAAAAACGGTAATAAATAGAAATAGTATCCACACACATTTTATATATTGTAAGTATCCCTATTCTGGTATTGTCTCTTTGAGAAGTTATATACACAGGAGCCTCAGCAATTTTATAACCAAACAAATGCGCGTTTGCTAAAAGCTCAAGAGCAAAAGCAAACTGCAAAATTAACACCTTAGGAAACACATCTGTTAATACCTTGCGTTTAAATAATTTTAGCCCGGTCTGAGTATCTTTTATTGGCAGGCCGAACATTATTTTTATCAGAAAAAAATAAAATAAGCTCATTACCCTGCGGTGCCACGGGAAAAAAACTACAGAATTTGGATGGCGCTTTGACCCAATAACAACATCTGTTTCTGTTAATTGCATAATATCAAAAAATGTATCTATCTGTCCGGGATGTAAATCCATATCCGCGTCTAAAAAAATAATGTAATCGCCTTTAGTATAACGAAACCCCTTTTTCAGCGCCCTGCCTTTTCCATAATTAGAACGTGTGCGCTTAACAATAATCAACCCTTGAGGATATTTTTCAGCGTTTTGTTTAGCATTTTTATAAGTATCATCGCTGCTTCCGTCATCAATCACAACAATTTCATAATCACAGTTAAAAGCAGAAAATGTTCTTACTGTTTCATCCAAACTCGCTCCAATATGGCCTGCTTCATTAAAAGCAGGCATAATTATAGATATTTTTTTACCGCGAATATTTTTCATTGTTTATCTGACCAGTTAATACTATAGAGATTAGCAAAAAATAAGCATATAGAAACACCAGTTAAAACATATAACACTTCAAGCAAACTATTATGAAATAAATAAATCAAAATTGCCTGCAAAATCATAAAAAATAAAAATGAATAAATAAATCTCCAATCATGCAAAGAAAGATGGTAATACATTAGAACACTTGACATAGAAAAAAAAGCCATACTTATTGCAAAAGGCATAACCAAAGGCAGACATTCAGGAAGTACATTTCCTGCAAGTAATTTTAACACAAACGCGGGAAATATAATACAAAATATGCCAGACAATGTAGAAATTGCCCCAACAGTAAATAAACATTTTTTTAAAATAAATTTTGTATCTTTTTTTAATGTATGCTGCTGCGACAATTTAGGAAACATAACAATATTTACCGCTCCTGGTAAAAATAGAATAATTTTACCCACCATTTGCGCTACTGAATAAAATCCAGCTTGCTGCGGAGAAAAAAAATGTTTAACCAAAATAACATCCATATTTGTCAAAAGCCCAAAACTGGGCAAAGCAATCAATGTAGGTAAAAAATATTTATAAACAGAAGTTATGTCAAAAGCTGTCTCAAGATTAACCGCATTTTGTTTCTTCAAATAAAAATAAGGCTTTAAAAACATACCTGCTAAAATTAAAACAGCTATACCCGCAATCACAATCCCGGATAACGCGCCGCAAACACGCAGTCCAAGCAGAACCAAAGCAACTCCCACTAAAAAACGCAACCCAGCATTAATTATTAATGTTGCACCTAAATGTTTAAATTTTTGTAATCCCTGCAGCGCTCCTAACAAAAAAGGCATTATTGTGCTTAAAAACATTAACATCCCGGCAATAATCACCAAAAACGTATCCTTTAAATTTAGGAAATCAGCAATATTTTTGCGAAGAATAAAAATAATACTAAAAATTATTAACCCAATAATTGATATTTTTTTAAAAAATACTTTTAAAAATGAACTAATCTTTCCTGACTGATTTTTTGCTTTAAATGCGGAAAGAAATTTTGTAGTTACTGCCTGCAAAGTCCCTGAAGCCACAGATGTAATGATTAAAAGTGAAAGTAAGGCATTTAAAACACCAAAATCTACGGGCGTAAGCATCCTGACCATAAATAAATGATATAATAAATTAAATACATTGGTGAACATTGAGGCAAGAAACATTATGCTTGTGTCTTTGAAAAAAGAATCAGACTTCATATATTTATTAGCCCGTATATTTTTCATAGCCTTAAAAACAATGGGCTATTAAATGGCCATACCCTGATTGCAAAAATAGTATCAACCAAGATACAGCTATTTTTTTGAAGAAGCTTGTAAATTTCTATTATGCGTAACAAAATCTCTAAAAAACGCGAGAATTAAAGAAAATAACAACGCGATTACGCCAGAAATAAGTATATTTAGCTTAATTTTGGGTTTGCATTTTTTTTCCGCAGGTTTAGCAATGTCAAGAATACGCACAATCGGTTTAGCAGAAGTAAGCTCAAGCTGAGCATTCATCCTGTCCAGATTAGTTAGATAAAAATTAGCTATTTCCGCGGCAAGCTTCTTATCTTTAGATTCCATGCTTACTGAGATAATACTTTCATCAGAGATAGCAATATCTGTACTATTTTTTAATTGCTTAATCGCGTCAACAAAAAATTCTTTTTCCCAAACCTTTTGCAGAGCAAATTTAT
>QNCH01000195.1 GCA_003645745.1 Candidatus Omnitrophota bacterium | reverse complement strand
TATATACTCAAACGCAATTGGTTTGTAATTTTATGACATTCCCCTGCACTGCATCTTGAAACGTTCTTCATTCGCAAATCCTCAACGCAGCAAGCTGCGCCTGCGGTTTGACTCAATCAGAACGTTCCAATCTACAGCACGGGGAAACGCCTAAATTTTACAAACCAATTGCGTTTGAGTATATTTGACTTAAGCCAGTAGCTCGCTACGCTGAGGATTTGGCGAATGAAGAACGTTTCAACGTCTTGAAATTACGTTTGGATGCGTGTTTTATTTGAGAAAGTTGTTGTGCTGTAAGTTTAGTTACACAACACGAGAAAAAGATTGTAGAAGAAAATGAATATCTAATTATCTAACTACATCCCCTATCCAGCGTCTATCCAGCTATCCCGCCTTGATACAGAACAGTGTTTATGTTATACTTATTTTATTATCTACAAAGGGGAAAAAAGTGAAACGGATTTTATTACTATATATTTCTAACAATTCAGGCCATCACCGCGCTGCAAAAGCAGTTGAAGCCGCGTTAACAATACTGTCTCCGGAAACTAAAGTGATGAACATAAATTGCTTAAATTATACTAATCCGGTAATGGGAAAAGTTATTAATACTACGTACAATAATGTGATTAAACTTAAACCTGAAGTTTGGGAATATTTATATGATAATCCTAAAGTTATGAATAGAATGCGTAAAATACGCAAGTTTATTCATAAATTTAATTCTAAAAAATTAAAAAAATTAATTGATGATGTTAGGCCTGATTTAGTGGCTTGTTCTCAGGCTTTTCCCTGCGGGATGGTCGCGGATTTTAAAAAAACATATAATCTTGATGTTCCGTTGGTTGGTATTTTAACAGATTTTTCACCGCATTCATATTGGCTTTATGATAATGTTGACGCTTATATTGTGCCAAGTGCTCAATCTAAACAAAAATTTATAGAGAGCGGAATTAAAAAGAATAAAATGTTTACTTATGGAATTCCGGTTAACCCTGAATTTTCTACAAAATATAGCCGATTAACTGTACTTAAAAATTTAAAGCTTGAAAAGGATATTCCCACCATTTTAATTATGGGGGGAGGCCAGGGGCTGGGGCCCATAGAAGATTTAATGTTCGCGCTAAATACTATAGAATTGCCGTTTCAGGTGATTGTTGTGTGCGGCACGAATAAAAAATTAAAAAAATGGCTTGAAAAACGCAAATTGCTTTTTAGAAAAAAAATGGCTGTGTTTGGTTATTCTAATGAAATCGCGATGCTTATGCATATTTCCGATATCCTGGTTACAAAACCAGGGGGGCTCACTACTGCGGAAGCCTTAGCAAAGGGGCTGCCAATAATAATTGTTAATCCCATACCAGGCCAGGAAGCCAAAAATACTGAATTTCTTTTAAAGGCAAAAGCTGCTGAAAAAGCAAAAAATTCTTTAGACGCGGCAATGCTGATAGAAGATTTACTAAAAAATCCGGTAAAATTAAATAAATTAAAATTAGCCGCGAAAAAATGTGCGATGCCGCAGTCCGCGTTTAAAATAGCGGAATTTATGTTAAAAATTATTAAATAAAATGTTACTTTATTTTTTTTATAGATTAGGGAGGTTTATTGCGAGAATATTGCCTGTTTATTGGGGATATGCAATCGCAAATTTTCTTGCCCGTGTAAAATATATTTTTGCCGTAGAAGAGCGTGTATCTATGGAAGACAATCTGCGTGTAATTTTAGGCACTGATGCCCCGTGCATTCCAGAATATATAAAAGTTATTTACTCGAATTTCTGCAAGTATTTAGTGGATTTTTTTCGTTCTGAAAGAATAGACCAAAAATTTTTAGATAAATTTATTCAGGTTCAGGGCATAGAAAGTATGGATGAGGCTCTGGCAAAAGGTAATGGCGTCCTTGGTTTTACTGCTCATATTGGCAATTGGGAGCTTTGCGCGCAAATTTTAAGTGTTCTTGGTTATAAAATGAATGCTCTTGCTTTACCGCATAGCAATAGTCATGTTAATAATTTTTTTGATCAGCAAAGAAAAGTAACCGGAGTAAAAGTGATTGCTGTGGGAAAGAGTATTAGAAAATGTTTTTCCGCTCTTAAACGCAATGAAATCGTCGGAATTTTAGGAGATAAAGACTTTTCTGGCATTAATGGCGTTTATGTTGATTTTTTTTCTAAAAAAATGCTTATGCCGCGCGGCCCCGCGGTGTTAAGCCTGAGGACTAACGCGGCAATTGTGCCTGGTTTTGTAATTCGTGATGAAAAAAATAGCCGCAAGTTTAAATATATTTTTGAAAAACCAATTTACCCAGTGCGCACAGGAGATGAAAATAAAGATATAGAAGCGCTAACCCAAAAACTTGCTAAGATTATTGAAAAATATGTAAGAAAATACCCCCAACAATGGTTCGCGTTCAACAGGTTTTGGGAAGCATAAAAAAAATAAATAAATACAATGAAAATAATCAGCGGTAAGTTTAAAGGCTGTGTTTTAAAAAATTTAAAAGTTTCGCGTACCAGGCCCACAAGCCAAAAGGTGAGGAAAGCAATATTTGATGTCTTAGGCAATGTTATTGAAAACAAAAGTATTTTAGATTTGTTTAGCGGAACAGGATCTTTAGGTTTTGAAGCTTTAAGCCGCGGCGCAAAAAACGTTACTTTTGTAGAAAAAAATAAGCAGTGCCTGAAAATGATCAAGGATAATGCTCGTTTTTTAAAAGTAACCGATAACTGTAGGTTGGCAGCACAGGATGTATTCGCGTTTCTTGATTTTTCTTTGCAGCAAAAACAGAATTTTCAGATTATTTTTGCTGATCCTCCTTATTATTATGGATTAACAGAGAAATTGCTGCATAAAGTAAGCTCTTTACTTGTTAATGCCAAATTTGAAATTTTAGTGCTTGAGCATTACAAAAAGGATATTTTGCCGCACAGGGTTAATGGCATAGAACTTTTGCAAATAAAAAAATATGGAGACACATTTGTGTCTTTTTATCTGATAAATAGTAAATAGGTAAATAGGGTGAATAGGGGACGTAGTTAGATAATTAGAGATTCATTTTCTTCTACAATTTTTTTAGTCCAATCATCAAGAAAAATTTTTTGACGTTTTATATAATATATACTCAAACGCAATTGGTTTGTAAAATTTAGGCGTTTCCCTGTGCTGTAGATTGGAACGTTCTGATTGAGTCAAACCGCAGGCGCAGCTTGCTGCGTTGAGGATTTGCGAATGAAGAACGT
>QNCH01000194.1 GCA_003645745.1 Candidatus Omnitrophota bacterium | reverse complement strand
GATTGCCAATAGCTACATGTGAGCTTAAAAATCCAAGTACCGGGCAAACATGGCATGACGCGGTTAAACAGTATCGATATACGCGTAAGCCTAACGCGCCTCTTTTTGTTTTTAAACGCAGGGCGCTTGTTCATTTTGCCGCTGATGTTGATCAGGTTTATATGACAACTCAATTAAAAGGAGAAAAAACGTTTTTTCTCCCCTTTAACAGGGGTAGTCATCCGGGAGAAGTGATGTGCGGCGCGGGAAATCCTTCTCATTTATCGGGGTATCGGACCGGCTATTTTTGGGAAGAAGTATTACAGAGAGATTCTTTTTTAGAGATTGTCGGATCTTTTATGTTTATTGAACGTAAAGAAGAAAAAATATTGGATGTTCAGGGAAGGCCTCAGAGGGAGACAAAGGAAACCATGATTTTTCCGAGATATCACCAGTTAGATGCTGTTAAAAAATTAGTCAAGTCCGCGAAAAATAAAGGTGTTGGCAATAATTATTTAATTCAGCACTCAGCAGGGAGCGGAAAGACAAATAGTATTTCATGGCTATCGCATCGGTTAGCCAGCCTGCATTCTGATACGGATGAAAAGATATTTGATTGTGTTGTTGTAATTACTGATAGAAAGATTTTGGATCGCCAGTTGCAGGACGCGATATACCAAATTGAGCACGCGCAAGGAGTTGTTCAGGCTATTGATGAGAATTCAAGGCAGTTGTCAGATAGTTTAGTTGACGGGACAAAAATTGTTATTACAACATTGCAGAAATTTCCTTTTGTGATGAAAAGCCTTTTGAACATTGCCGGGCTTTCTGAAAATATGAGCCAAAGTGAAGAAGAAGTGAGTCAAATTCACGCGCAAGTATCTCTTTGGAGAACAAAAATTGCTAATAGAAAATACGCAATAATTGTGGATGAAGCCCATTCAAGCCAAACAGGCGAAACCTCTCGTGAATTAAAATCTATCTTAGGCAGTGGAACATCTTCTAAGAATGATGAAGATTATGATTTTGAAGATCAATTAGGCGATGTTATGCAATCGCGCGGACGTCAGCCAAATTTAAGTTTTTTCGCGTTCACGGCAACGCCTAAAGGAAAAACAATTGAGCTTTTTGGGCACAAAGGCAAATCAGGAAAGCCAGAGGCTTTTCATATTTATTCTATGCGGCAAGCGATTGAGGAAGATTTCATATTAGACGTTTTAAAGAATTATACGGCGTACAAGACATATTATAAATTAATCAAAACTGTTGAGGATGATCCAAAATATCTTAAGAAAAAAACAGCAAAGAAGCTCTCAAAATTTCTCCATATTCATCCGGTTAACATTCAGCAGAAAACCGAAGTGATTGTTGAACATTTCAGGCGAAGCGTCTGCCGGCTGATTGGAAAACAGGCGAAAGCAATGGTTGTTGCCGGTTCTCGTTTGCAAGCGGTCAAATATATGCTGGCGTTTCAAGAGTATATCAAGGAACATGGATATGATGATATCAGGCCCTTAATTGCGTTTAGCGGTACGGTTAAAGATCCTTATACAAAAGAGGAATTTACAGAGCCGGGAATGAATGTTGATAACGTGACTGGTAAAAATATCAGCGAAGCTCAATTGGCGGATAAGTTTGATACGCCGGATTATCAAATCCTATTAGTTGCGAATAAATATCAGACAGGTTTTGATCAGCCTAAACTGTGTGCTATGTATGTTGATAAGAAATTATCGGGCGTTCAGGCGGTGCAGACATTGTCCCGTTTAAACAGAATGTATCCGGGGAAAAAAGAGCCGTTTGTTTTGGATTTTGTTAATGATCCGGAAATTATTTTTGAGGCGTTTAAGCCTTATTATGATAGAACTGAGCTGGCAGAAGAAACAGATCCGCAGAGTATGGAAAATCTAAAATTTGAATTGGATAAATTTCAAATTTATCACTGGGAAGAGATTGAAGCTTTCGCGAATATTTTTTATAAGCCGATTTTAAAACAAACTTTTAGTGATCATGCACGTATGGAAAAACATCTTCAGCCGGCGGTTGACAGGTTCAAAGCTATTGATGATGAAGAACAACAGACATTATTCAAAGATAAATTGATAGCATATGTACGGCTGTACGCGTTTATGAGTCAAATTATTCCCTATTCTGACAAAGATTTGGAGATGTTATATAGTTATGGGCGTTTTTTGTCGCGCCATTTGCTGAATGATAAAGCAACTACAGTAATTCATCCTGAGGATGATGTAGCGTTGTCATATTACCGTATTGAGCGATGTTTTTCCGGGGGTATCGATTTAAATACAGGAGATAAAATTGATGTAAAAAGCCCTACTGATGTTGGGACAAAAAAAGAAAAAGATAAAGAGGTGCCGCTTTCAAGTGTTATTGAAGTCCTGAATCAAAGATTTCAAACTGATTTTAAAGAAGAAGACAGATTATTTTTTGAACAGATTAAAGAAAAAGCCTGTAATGATGAGCGGGTTATTGAAACGGCAAAAGTAAATCCTTTAGATAAATTTGAGCTTGGAATAAAAAAGATGGTTGATGAGTTCATGATACAGCGTATGTCGGACAATGATAAGATTGTAACAAGATATATGGATGACAAGGATTTTCAATCAGCAGTTTTTCCGTTGTTAGCCAAGGCGATATTTATGAAGTTGCATAAAACAACAAACCATAAAGAAAGATAGGGATAATATACTCAAACGTAATAGGTTTGCAAAATTTAGGCGTTTCCCTGTGCTGTAGATTGGAACGTTCTGACTTAAGCCAAACCGCAAGCGCAGCTGGCTGCGGTGAGGTTTGGAGAATGAAGAACGTTTCAAGATGCAGTGCAGGGGGACGTCACAAAATTGCAAACCTATTAAGTTTGAGTATATACTCAAACTTATAAGATTTTCGCAAACAAGGAATCAATAACTGAAACTTTTTTAACTCATCGATTACCCAAAAAATAAAAAATCGCTTGACAATTTTTTTTTTTGTGGTATATTCTAAATTTCTACGCTTTATAATAAGCGTAATTGTTAGTTATAATGTTTTCAAGCGCCTAAGAAGCGCTGCTGTAGCTCAGCTGGCAGAGCACATCCTTGGTAAGGATGAGGTCAAGGGTCCGAATCCCTTCAGCAGCTTTAATTTGGGTTTAATTTTTTATAATTTGCTGTGGGGAAGTACATATTAAAAAGGGAGGTGCATAATGGCGAAGGAAAAATTTGAGAGAAATAAAACGCATATAAATATTGGTACAATAGGCCATGTGGACCATGG
>QNCH01000193.1 GCA_003645745.1 Candidatus Omnitrophota bacterium | reverse complement strand
GCCTTTTTTGTTTTTAGCAATTTGTGAAGGTTTGTTTTTAAGTTTATGGTATTATTCTCCGAGGCCGATTGTATCTATTGTTTTAGCGCCTATAATCAGGGCATTTATGGGGGAGCAGTTTTTGCATTATCCTTTAAATTTCTTGGTTCTTCCAAAGCTTATTTCTATCAGCAGGGTAATAATTTATTTTGGTTTAGGCTTAGTTACTTTATCAATGACGATTAGCGCTGTATTTCAATTGGAAGTAGACAAAAGTGTAAGCTGGTTTTTTGGCAATTTTAACCGTGCTTTAAGGCAATATCCGATATTTTTATTATGGAGCATAATTTATGGGTTAGGTGTTTTAGTGTGTTATAAAGCTCCATTATTTTTTGTCGCGAAATTCCAGGTTCAGACAAATCCATTTCCTGCTTATCTCCCATTACTATGTTCTTTTGTTATGCTAGTGTTCGTGGAAACAATTTTTATTTATTTACCTGTTACAATGCTTATTCAAGGCAAGACTTTACTCGCGAAAGTAAAAGAAGCGCTAAGATTTTCTTTTCGTTTTTTTGTCTCAACAGTTTTTTTTGTATTCATTATAAGATGTTTAAAATTACTTATGTTTTTGCTAAGAATATATTGTTTCAAAATAATAGAGAAATTTTTCCCGCAATTGCCTGAATTTACGTTAATTGTATTAAGTTTGGAAATTTTTGTTTTCTTTTTAGCAAATTGTTTCCTTACAATCACAGCAGCAGAATTTTATTTATTGCAATCGCAAGAGGCTAAAGAGTAATGTTAAAGAAACAGATTATTTATATTTTTGTTTGTTTTTGTTTTTTATACGGATGCGCTGACGGCACATATATAGCAGAGAAAAAACTTTGGCATGCCAATTATAAATTGCGTCAATTTTTAACAGATAAAGATAGTATTAATAATAATGATGAGCGGATAGATGAATTAATTTTTTCTTTTAAAGAAATTGTGATGAGGTATCCTTTTTGGGAAAGAACTCCTCAAGCGCATTTTATTTTAGCGAAATTATATAAGCAAAAAAAAAATTATAGCAGCGCGTTAAAAGAGTGCAGGAAGATTTGTGAAAATTTTACCTTAAGGAAAGAAGATTGTGCCAGAGCTTTGAAGAATATTATCGAAATAGCTCAGCTTCAAAACGATTGGCAGGAAGCTGAAAAAACGTATGAAACACTGATTAAAGTTTATTCTGATACCTCAATAGGCTTGCCTGCAATGGTTTATTTGGCACAGGAATATAAAAAAAGGGGGGAATTAGAAAAAGCTAAAGATATTTTTAGTAATGCGTTTGAATTTTATAAACAAATGATTAGTAAAGAGAATGCCCCTCAAATCAGCTTAAAAGCGGTTGATTTGAGTGTTATTTGTATTTTAAACCTTTCAGGGGCTAACGCGGTTACTGAATTTTTATTATCTTTAAAGGATGAATATGCTGGCTCAGATATTGAAATTCAGGCGGTTTTAAACCTGGCAAAAAATTTTCAATATAATCTGAAACAAAAAAAAGAAGCGCTTAAATATTATCAGTACATAGTTGAAAAATATCCAAAAATGAATATTGTGCCAAAAATTAAAGATGAAATAGAAAAGTTAAATGATTAATTATTTATGCGTAATCTAGAAATAAAAATTAAAATAGGGTTGATCAGCATTTTTACCTGCTGTGCTTTTATTCCTGTATGGAAATGGATGTATGCCAGGTTTTTCGCAGAGGGGTCTTTTTACGAGCATGGCTGTTTAATTCCTTTTATTTCCGGGTATCTTATTTTTAATATGCGCAAGGAACTAAAGAAACTGGAAATAAAACCTGAAAAAATAGGCATGGTATTGCTTTTAGTAAGCTTGCTGACCTATATATTTGCGCTTTATTTTGAAATACATTTTATCAGCGGTATCGCGTTGATTGGTGTGATTTGTGGTCTTGTGCTTTATAATTGCGGGAAGAGTGTCTTCCATAAAATTGGTTTCGCGCTTTTGTTTTTAATTTTTATGGTGCCTTTGCCTAATGCGGTGATTCTGGGGATTAGTTTTTATATGAAATTGTTTGTCGCTAACATCGCGGCTTACTTTTCTCATTTTTTTATTCCTTTAAAACAATCAGGCAGTATGGTTTATTTACCAAACGGTGTATTAACTATTGGCGCTCCATGCAGCGGCTTGAAATCTTTAATTACTCTTTCTGCTTTAAGTTTACTTTTTGCTTATTTAACTGGATTTAGGTTAAAAAAGAAAGTGCTGTTTTTTCTCTGTGCCTTGCCAATCGCTTTATGCTCGAATATTTTAAGGATAATTTTACTGATATTTGTTTTTTATGTTTACGGCTCCAAATTTACTATGGGATGGTTCCATGATTTTTCAGGGATTCTTTTGTTTATAATTGCGTTTTTAAGCCTTACAGGGTTAAAAAATATATTTTTATTATGGCCAGAAAAATAGACACTTTAACAATTAGTTGTATTATTCTTTTTATTGCCTGCGTATTGGCCTTAGGAGTTAACGCGTTTAAAAAAATTGAAATTAAAGATGCTCCAAAACCAATATTGCCTCAGGAAATAGGGGATTTTGTTTTAATTAATCAGGTTAATCTCCCCGAAACGCTGATAAAATCGTTACAGACTAAAGCAGCCAGCGTAGGCGAATATGAGGACAACAGCGGAGAGGAAATTCAGCTTTATGTTTTAAGCAGTGCTGGACAGCGTTCTATAATCCATCAGCCTGAATATTGTTACCTTGGTTCAGGGAAAAATGAGCTGCTTAAAAAAGGGGTTTTAAATATTGCTATAAATAATCATAAATTTGAGCAGGTCAATTATTTCCTAATTCAGATTGAACAAGGATTTCAGGTTGTTTTGTATTTTTATACAGTTAATCATTTAATTACGAATAGTTATGCTAAACAACAAATTTATTTTTTAATTGAGCGTTTAAAAAATCAGCAGGTTATTGGCAGCTTAGTGCGTGTTTCAAAACTTTTTAAGCATAAAGATTCTCAAGGAGAATTGGATTTTATGCGCCCGATTCTTAAAAATATTATTGAAAATAGATATTTTAATCAAACAAATTAGAATTTAGCTCCCCCCCGATTTCTTTTAATTGCTCATTTATTTTAACAGAATTATCCTCAAACGTAATAGGTTTGCAAAATAACAGTCATATTGTCAATAGTGGTGGGATGCATTCTACCGCGAGGGGAAAAAATTACAGAAGAAAATGTATATCTAATTATCTAACTACGTCCCCTATAATCT
>QNCH01000192.1 GCA_003645745.1 Candidatus Omnitrophota bacterium | reverse complement strand
CCAGTATTGGGCCAATACAGTTGACTACTGAATGGCAGCAATACAGTATTGATTTATCAGATTTAGATTTGTCTTATATTAGCGGCGGTTTCGTCTGGGTGACAAATTCTATGGCAAATCCTGATGGGTGCACATTTTATTTAGATGATATTATTTATGAATAAAAATAAAAAATAGAAGTTGTATCCTCAAACGCAAGGGGAATGTCATAAAATTGCAAATCAATTACGTTTGAGTATAGATTTGGAACAAAAATTTAAAAAGGAAAGGAGGTGAAAGAGAAATGATGAAAAAAGGATTATTTGCATTAATTGTTATGATCATAACATTGTCTATTAGTGGGATTTCTGCTCACGCTGCTCCTTTTAATGTTTATACAGAAACGTCTGGTTATGCGGCTGGTATTGATAATTTTTTACCAACTGGATATATGGGCGATTACTTAGACATTACAATGACTGACGGAGCTAGTGGAGCTCATAGTGGAAGTACTTGCACGTATGTTGATTACACTGCTGCAGGCAGTGGTGGTGAAGGTCTTACTGATGGCAGCGGATACCATCCTCTTTATTGGGCAGGTGTTTATTGGCAGGAACCTGGAAATAACTGGGGAGATTTAGATGGTGGATATGATTTAACTGGATCAACTGTTTTAAGTTTCTTTGCAAAAGGGGTTAATGGCGGTGAGAAAGTTACTTTTGGCGCTGGCGGCATTGGTGCTCCACCACCGTATGGTAAAGGAGATACCTTCAGTGTAAATATGCCTACACAAACTTTAACTACTGACTGGCAGCAATATACTGTGGATTTGTCAGGATTGGATATGAGTCATGTCATCGGTGGTTTTAAATGGGCAGCTACAAGAAGGGACAATCCGAGTGGTGCTACATTTTTGCTGGATGATATTACCTATGATGTAATTCCTGAACCAAGTAGTTTAATTCTTCTTGGCAGCGGAATTTTAGGGATGTTATCTTTTTCCAGAAAAAAGAAAAAAGCATAAGGTTTCCTTATGTTATGTTAAACAATAAAAAAGGGGCAGGAAAAATTCTTGCCTCTTTTTTTATTGTTTATTTGTGGTATATTTTGTGTTAAAATTAAATATGTATTAAGGAATTTAGTTTTTAAGTTTTTTAATCACAGAGGATCGCAATTAGCTCTTTAAAGTTTTAATAGGGTATTGTTAGTTTTTTGTAGGGGAATCTGAGAATCCTGAGATAATTTTATTAATTTGAAATTAATAATTTAATTTAAGGCAGGAATAATGAAAAATAATAATTTAGGTATAGCTTTAATTCTTTGTGTAGGGATTTTATCTATTTTAGCATTAGTAATTATTGGATTCGCTGGTTCAGCGCGGATGTCATTAAAAGCTACAGAAAATTACGCGGATCAGTTAAAAGCGGAATTAGTCGCGGAATCAGCAATTGCTTTTGCAATTAAGGAGCTAAAATACAGCCTGCAGGGCGCGGTAAATACTCCGTATGACACTTGCGCAGAGGATTGGTTTTATGGAGACGATGTTAACGTTGATTTAGCTGATGCTGCGGCTCCTTCATTTAATAATTTTGAAAAAGATAATATTTTAGGCATATATAAAGACAATGGCAATTTTAAGCTTAAAATTATTGATTGCGCAAGCCAGATAAATCTTAATTATACTAATGAGTTAATGCTGGAAAATTTATCTGATCAGATTGGCTCAACTTTATCCGCAAGGATTACTGCGAAAAGAGAGGAATTAGGCGGCTCTTTTTCTACAAAACAGGAAATTAAGCTTGTCAGCGGCATGGGTGAAAAAATTTATCAGGAAATAAAAGATTATCTTACTTTATATGGCAGTACAGATGAAGATAATGGGATCAGCAGTTATGTAACTGGTGGATCCGCGGATTTAAATTATGGGCATTCAGCTAAAGTTTTTGTTAATGTTAATACCGCGCGGAAGAAAGTATTAGAAGCTGTTTTATTGCCTATTGTTAATAGCAGCGAATTAATTACACATTTAATAAATTATCGTAAAAATAATCCTTTTGATGGAAAGAACGGAGGCACAAGTTTTTCCTGCGCCAGGGGAGAATTGAATTGTTTTTTCGAAAGCGAAAAGAAAAATGGGTTTATTTCAGATGCTGAGTTAGCTAATTTATTAAAATATACAGACCCCAACCAATATGAATATAATGATTCTACCGGCGCTACAATAGATCAAACCCCAACAACTTATCTCTGTTTTGATTCCGGGGGATATTATGAGATAGAAGCAATTGGCGAATATAATGGCGCTAAAAAACGGATTAAAAAAATTGTTAAATTGTATGAAAAAATTGTGCAAACCAGCCGCAAAGAATTTCAATATCCCTATGACCCAAAAAGCGCCAGTACAAGTGATCCTAAATTGATCAAAACCAATTATCAGGATGACTGCCCTTTGAATTATGGGTGTTTGAATTGTTTTAAGTTTAACCGCGATCCTTTGATAACGGGAAGAATTAAAGATTCTTTAAAATTGGGTTTTTGGGATGATTTTGAGGATTCTGATTTTAGTAAAAATATTTTTAGAAGTTTTGAGAAAAAGACACATTATATTGTAGGAAATAGTGTATTATCTACACAAAAACGTCCTGGTTATGCCTCTCATACACTTTGTCCTATAGTTATTCTTGGAGAAGGGGATAGCTGGAGATGGAAAGATGTTTCTGTGATTGTGCATATTCAAGATGAGGATGGTAAAAGTTTAGTAAAAGATTCGGAAAGAAAAGATTTTCCACTGCCTTTGAGAATTGGTAATAGAATGTCTCCGACTAAGCGGCCAGCATGGTGTGAGCAGAGTGGTACGAAGGGGCCTATTTGGCAGAGAACATTTAATGTGGGGCAGCTTCTTTTGTATTACCAGGCTATCGGTGCATGGAATGAGGACCATCTAATGGTTGTTGCTACTAATGCACAGCAACAGAAAAACTGGTGGCCGGAAGATGTGGGGACTGATGGCAAGTCTATATGTTGGTATTATGACATTCCTTCACAGAAATTCAGCGAAAATTTTTTAATGACTTTGAAGGTTCAGAATAAAGAGCATCATGCTATAGGCTATCAAAGCCGTAAGACAATACATACTCTTTCAAAACTAAAAAGTTCTCCTACTGTGGAAACAACAGGTGACCTTTACTATAATGGAGCAGAGATAACTGGTGTAAAATTTTCTACTGGCGGGCTAGCAGTGCCAAATTATGTTACTTTGTATGGTTCGAATAATTTGCCTGATTTTGATTAT
>QNCH01000191.1 GCA_003645745.1 Candidatus Omnitrophota bacterium | reverse complement strand
CCATAATGAGTATAATGCACATCACGTACTTCAAATCCAGCTCTTTCTCTACTTAAACCGCCTGGACCTAAAGCGCTTAAACGTCTTTTATGGGTTAATTCAGACAAAGGATTAGTTTGATCCATAAACTGAGAAAGCTGGCTTCTGCCAAAAAAATCTTTAATTACTGCAGAAATAAGCTTAGAATTGACTAAATTATGCGGCATTATTGTATCCAATTCATAAATATCCATACGCTCCCGTACGGAACGTTCCATGCGCGCAAGCCCAATACGAAACTGATTCTGTACTAATTCTCCTACAGTGCGTACTCTTCTGCTGCCAAGATGATCAATATCATCAACGCTACCTTCACCTCTCCTTAATTTAATCAAATATTGTATCGAGGCAATTAACGTCTTTTTATCCAAAACTCGCTGTTCAAGAGACACATCCATATCTAATTTTCTATTTAGCACAAAACGCCCAACTCTGCCCAAATCATAACGGTGAGGATCAAAGATTAACCTTTCAATCAAACTTTCCGCTGATTCTATAGTTACCGGATCCCCTGGCCTTAAACGCCTATATATTTCAAAAAGCGCTTCTTCTCTATTCTTTGTCCTGTCCTTTTCCAGAGTATTAATAATTTCAAAACCGTCAAGCACAAAACAATTCACAGATTTACACTCTATATCTAAAAGCTGTTCAAGTATCTGCTGATTAAGCCGTAACCCTGCATGTAAGAGTACAACGCTATTATCTCTGGGGTTCATTATATGCTCAGCCAAAACAAGCGTATTTAAATCTTCTTTTTTTAGAGTAGACAATTTAATCTTTTTTATAGAATAAAAAAGATCTAAAATTTCCACATTAGTAGAAAAACCAATGGCTCTTAGAAAAGTAGTCGAGTAAAATTTTCTTCTTCGATCAATATAAACAAACATAACGTCATTAGCATCAAATTCAAACTCAACCCAAGCACCGCGATAAGGAATAATCCTTGATGCATATAATCGTTTACCTGAGATATTAACTGTTGCGTCAAAGCAAATTCCAGGAGAACGATGCAGCTGGCTGACAACTACACGTTCGTCACCATTAACCACAAAAGTTCCCACATCAGTCATTAAAGGCAATTCGCCGAGATAAACCTCCTGCTCTTTTACATCATTTTCTGTACGTAACCGAAATCTAACCTTTAGCGGAGACGCGTAACTCATTCCTCTGCGTTTACATTCTGCCACATCATACCTTGGCTTATCAAGGCTGTAATTTACGAATTCAAGCTTACATGTCTTACTAAAATTCTCAATAGGAAAAACTTCGTTAAAAACAGCCTGTAAACCAATTTTTTTTCTTTTTGTCTTTGCGGCACTCAATTGTAAAAACATATCATACGATTCAAGCTGTACATGTAATAAATGTGGAATTTCGAAAACTTTTTTTACTTTTGCATAATTTTTTCTCTTCATAAAATTAGCCGCCTTAATATTGAATTAGCACAATCGCCTTAACCTATTTTAATTCTACTTTAGCGCCCTGAGCTTCCAACTTTTTCTTAATTTCATCTGCTTCTTCTTTATTCACTCCTTCTTTAACCGCCTTAGGCGCAGCCTCTACTAAGTCTTTGGCTTCTTTTAACCCTAAACTTGTAATTGCGCGAATTTCTTTGATCACCTGAATTTTCTTATCACCAATTTCAGATAAAATAACATCAAAACTTGTTTTTTCTTCTTCCGCGGAAACAGCATTAGCAGGAGCTGCTGCAACAGCCATGGGCATAGCCGCTGAAACACCAAATTTATCCTCCAAAACTTTTACCAGATTTGAAAGCTCCAATACATTCATTTGCTCAATAGTTTTAATAACTTCCTCTGATTTTGAGGAAAGCTTAACCTCTTCTTTTTTTTCTACTTTTTCCACTTTTTCCACCTTTTCCACCTTTTCTTCTTCTTTTACCTTTACATTATCTGCCATTTTAAACCTCCTTAAATTATCAAAAAAAACGCACATTTACAGCGTTATTTAGTAACAGACAACCTGTCTCTACATTTATACACTGAGGATTAGTCTTCTTTTTGTTTAGCAATTTGACTTAAAACTCTAACAAACCCGCGCATTGACCCTGCCAGAACATTTACAAATCCAGTAATTGGCGAATTCATATATCTCAACACAGTTGCCCTTAAAACATCTTTAGAAGGAAGTTCAGATAATTCTTTAGCGTGGCCAGCGTCTAACCAAAGATTATCAATAAACCCGCCGCGGATTTCAAAATTACTATGTTGTTTAGAAAAATCAAAAAGTATTTTTATCGCGGCAACAGAATCATTTTTGTATATAGCAAGTCCTGTTGTGCCTGTGCCAATAAATTCTATTCCGGAGTTTAATTTTAAATCAGATAATGCTATTTTTAATAAAGTATTCTTTGCAACAATCAGCTTTGCTGAAACCTTATTTAAATTACGCCGCAAAGAATCTATTTCTACTACAGGCAATTTATCAAAATTAGTAACTACTAACCCCGAAGCATCATGGAGCTGGCGACTAACCTCTTTTACCATATATTTTTTTTCATAATGTGCCATAATTACCTCATTATCTTGCTTAAAAAAAAATAAAAAATTTATTTTTTCTTAAAAGCCATCAATTAAATTCAGATGGATTCAATTTTATTCCAGGCCCCATAGTACTGGCAATAAATATACTCTTAATATAATGCCCTTTAGCAGTTACGGGTTTAGCCTTAATTATTGCTTCAACTACCACCCTAACATTGTCAGCTATAAATTGGGCAGAAAAAGAAAGTTTACCTACAGGAACACGTATACCTGCAAGTTTATTCAATTTAAAATCAACCTTTCCTGCCTTTGCATCTGTGATCGCTTTTTTTACATTTACAGTCACTGTCCCAGACTTCGGACTGGGCATAAGTCCCCGCGGACCTAAAACCCTGCCGATTTTAGCTAAATCACGCATCATATCAGGAGTTGAAATTGCCACATCAAAATCAAACCAACCTGATTTAACTTTATCGATTAATTCCTGTGCCCCAACATAATCGGCGCCCGCATCTTTTGCGGCAATAGCTTCTTCTCCCTTACAAAAGACAATTACTTTTACACTTTTTCCTAAACCATTAGGCAAAACCACACTGCCTCTAATCATCTGATCAGATTGACGAGGATCCACACCAAGATGAAAAGCTAGTTCTATCGTCTCATCAAACTTAACTTTCGGAGACTTCTTTAAAATTATAATAGATTGCTCCAATGTATAAAAATTATCTTTTT
>QNCH01000190.1 GCA_003645745.1 Candidatus Omnitrophota bacterium | reverse complement strand
TTCATCTTCGTACTCACTTATAGCAGATTTATTGTCAAATGCCCCAGAATAACAACTTTGTGTATATCCTAAAAAATAGTCCGTATTTGTCAAATTATCAGCATCAAAATTTGTAAATTGTTTATAACCACAAATTGAATCCGCATTGCCATGGCCTACATGATTTAATACATGCACTCCACTGTTCATGATATTAAGTAAATCAGGTTTTAGCCAACCTTGATTGTAATCGCCATAATGCTCAGGATTAGAATCATAATCATAATCATATAAAGTCTGCACATTAAAATAGCCTGAAGAGCCAATCCCGGCGGTAGTATAACCATTAGCGCTTGTGCCAAGCCTTATTTCCTCAAGGAAATCTTTTCCCCACGATGTAGAAATTAATATTTCAGGGTATTGCTCATCATACTCATTATCAAGCCACTCTCCTATGGTATACGCTGAAGTAAGGTAATCAGCTTGTGAGTTTTCATAAGTAATAGTTTTGTATACAAAATTTGACATCTCTGTTTCTGAATCCACTGGTGCCCTGGACACATACACTTCCGCGATAAAATCAACATTATCCGCGACTTCACCATAAATCCCATCCGCGTCAGCGTCAAAAGTACCGTCTAAACATGCGTAATAAAGATCTGCGGGGATATCATTATTTGTAATCATAACAGGGCCATCATCCCAATTCCAATAAGACGCAGATAAACCTCTATGCGGAATTATTGGAGCAATTTCAGTTTCCCCATTTTGAGCCGCAGGTTCTTCAGCATCACCATCTCCTGCTAATAAAACATATTTAGTATTATGATTTTGTGCATAATCAATAATAAAATTACGTATTCTGGTTTGATTATCCTCTGTGCCATCAGGCCGTAACCCTGAATACTCCGAGTTCGAATAAATCGATTCTGTAGTCTTAATTAAAGTTGTTAGTCCCCATTTGGAAGCTTTGTGTGCAGCTAAAGCCTGAAAGTTATAAGTTTGAATAGAAGCTGCTAACTCCTGGCTGGTAATAATTACATATTCATAATCATCCTGTCCATTAGCAAGTTTTTTTATCCCCTCAGGATCAGCATAAGTTAAGCAAACATCAGAATTATCAACAAATTTTTTAACTGCCTTTATATCTTTTAAATCACTGCTGTATTTCTTAACAGTATGCGAAGCAGCCTGCTTTAAATTTATCTGCAATTCTAAATTTCTATAATAATAAAGATTTTTAAACAAAGGCTGATATTCCACAGGATAGAGATTAATAATTGCTATTTTATAATTTTTAAATTGCTGAATAGAAACCAAAGAATAAAGTTTGCCAGGAAAAGCTTGCGCTGAATTATAGATTAAAGGATCAGGCAGCGTAGATTTAATTCTACCCTGATAATTAAGAGGTATAGGCCTTTGTGCGGGCTCAATTACAAAACTACCTTTTATCTTTTCTTTTTTTTCCCATACAACATTAACTGATTCTATTTCCCTGCCAAAAGGAATCAAATATTTAACTGTTTTTACCGGCATTGCGGGCTCTCCTGGTTTGCCGTAATTTGGTAAATCAGGAAAAGCAATCCGGTCATATTTACCGATGTTGATCACACGCGGAGGCATAAAATTCGCTTTTAATGTTCCCGCTGTTATCTGCAAAGAACAAGCGACATTTCTATTTTGCTGAGCAAATAGTTCAGGTAATAAAATAAGACTAAAACAAAACAATAAAAAAAAGATACTTTTGCTAACAAACAATTTTTTAAGTTCGTATCCCATTATTGCTCCCTATATTTATCCCATTGCATTGCTGCTGCTTGTAAAGCATCTTTTACCGCCTGACTACGTCTGTCCAGATCATCTTCTATCCGTTTGTCATTAAGAATATGCGGAGTAATAAAAACAATTATTTCTTTTTTTATTTTTGTTTTAACCATATTTCTAAAAAAAATACCCAAAATAGGCACATCCCCTAAAACAGGAACTTTTGCGACAATATCGCTATATGTATCTTTAATTAATCCGGCTAAAACAATAGTCTTACCATCTTTAACAAGCACTGTAGTGTCAGCCTGAGTAGTATCTATAGCCAAGGCATTATTTACCTCAGAAACCCTTCTTGCTGAACTTACTTCAGGATGAATTTTCAAACGTACATACCCATCACCGCTAATTTGCGGAGTAACCTTTAATTTTACACCAACATTAATAAATTTAGTCTCCTCTGTTTGAGTATTAGTTTCTTTATCAAGATAAATGCTGACATAAGGTTCAGCGCTTCCTACTAAAATATTTGCCTCTGTATTATCCATCACTGAAATACGCGGGCTTGACAAGACATTTGTATTTGTAGATGTTTCTAATGCCTGAATCGTAACAGCGTATTCATCCTCAGTAAGAGTACCTATTTTAAATATTCCCCCGGTTACAATACTTGCCGGCAGCACACTGGAAACATTTATTGCATTACTTTTAGCAGAACTTTGATACTCCCAGTTTATGCCTAATCCTTTAGTGTTGTCTAAAGAAACCTCTAATATTTTTGCTTCAATTAGAACCTGTTCACAATGCTTATCCCAATTATTAATTAATTGGTTAGCTTTATCAATAGTTGCCTCTGTTGCCCTGACTACAATGCTATTTGTACGCTTATCAACAAAAACTTCCCCTTCCTGCTTTGGAATAAGATTAACAAGTTTTGCATTTATTTCACTGGCATCGGCATAATTTAAATTATAAATCTGTGTTTTTATCGGACAATCAAAAGTATATATTACTTCAGAAATCTCATCAACCTTTTTATGACTATCTGTAAGAACAGCCTGATTGGATACCGCGTCTATTTCTACCTTACCGCGTGGTGACTTCAGCGAATTAAGAATTTGCCTGATTTCAGCCGCTTTTATGTTTTTTAACTGAAAAATTTTACTAACTAACACCGCTGTTTGTTCCTTCTGAATAATATCCTGCCTGGTAAAAACTTTAATAATGCCATCTTCTTCTTTATACGTAAAATTATTAGCATCTAATATTGCTCCTAATGCCTGTTTTACACTAACATCCTGTAATTTAGCACTAACTCTGCCTTGCACATTGCGGCTAGCCACAATATTCACTTTTCCCTGTTCCGCAAGTAAACGCATCACATCAATAATACTCATATTTTTAACATCTAAATTTATACGTAAAGAATCCGATTCCTGCGTATACACGTTACAAGAAAAAACATTTAAACATACGCACAAAATAATTCCCTTAAATATACTCAAACGTAATAGGTTTGCAAAATTTAGGCGTTT
>QNCH01000189.1 GCA_003645745.1 Candidatus Omnitrophota bacterium | reverse complement strand
ACAGGATTAAAGAAATAAAAGAAAAAAAACGCGGAAGGAAAATTATTGTTAGTACACAGCTTATTGAGGCGGGAGTAGATATAAGCGTTGATATGGCTTACAGGGATTTTGCGCCGCTTGATTCAATAAATCAAATTGCGGGGAGGTGCAACAGAAATTTTGGTGATAATAAAGGCGAGGTGAAAGTCTTTTTGTTAAAGCAAGAAAATAATGGTAAAATTTATTATCCGCATACAATTTATGGAAGTTTTATTATTGATAAGAGCAAGTCTATCTTTAGAAATAGGATAGCCGAAGTAAATGAAAGTGAATTTTTATGGTTAGCTAATGAGTATTTTAAAAAAATAAATGATGGAAAAAGTGACGATCTTTCCCAGAATATTTTGGAAGTAGTTGAGGGACTAAAGTTTGATGATGTTTCTCAGTTTAAACTTATAGAACAAAAAGATTATAACATTGATGTTTTTGTAGAAATCGATGGTGAGGCTGAAAATTTATGGGAAAAGTATCAGTTGTTGATTGGAAATGATGAGATTTATTATCTTGAACGAAAAAAAGAGTTTTTAATAATAAAGAAACAATTTTATAATCATGTGATTTCTGTCCCGATACAGTTTAAATATGGATTAAGCAATTTTGATGAAAGAGCTGAATTAGGATATATATCAAAAGGTGATTTGAATCAGTGGTATTCGATTGAAACAGGTTTTTGCAAAGATAAAAATAAGAGTGGAATAATTATGGTTTAATAGGCGAATTATGCAATTAATGGAGTGTATCTTCACAATACGGATGATGTTTTGAGGTGAAGGTAAAAGTTGAGAAAAGGCGAGAGGTAAAAATACAAATTAAAAGCATTTGTGGTTAGCATTATATTCAATATATTGTATAGTACATATACTCAAACTTATTACGTTTGAGTATAACTTTTTATTATCTATGGGGGCCGAATGCAATTAATCCTTAACACATATGGCGCGTATCTTCACAGGGTAGATGATGTTTTCGAGGTGAAGGTGGGGGAGGAGAAAAAACGGATTTCTCCGAAGAAGGTGAGATCTATTTTAGTTACAACAAGTGTAACTTTTTCTTCTGATGCTATTGAGCTGGCTGTTGAGAATAATATTGATGTTGTTTTTATGAATACATTTGGCAGAGCCTTTGCCAGGATATGGCATGGGAAATTAGGCTCTACTGCCAGGATCCGGCGTGTACAGCTTGAAAAAACGTTGTCTTCTGAAGGTGTAGAAATTGGAAAAAATTTTATTCTGCAGAAATTTTCAAATCAAATTAAATTCTTAACAGATTTACGCCAGAGAAGAACACGCGATTCTTCAGAAATTACTCAGGCAATTGAAACAATTAAATCATCATCTGATGCTCTAACTATAGTTGAAGGGCAAGTTGAGGAGGCGCGTGGTACTATTATGGGGATTGAAGGCAGTGCTGCGAAAGTGTATTGGAGTGTACTCAGCTTGCTTTTACCTGAAAGGTTTCAATTTGCAGGGCGCAGTCGTAATCCTGCTCAGGATGAATTTAATTGTTTGTTGAATTACTCTTATGGTGTATTGTATGGCATTATTGAAAGGGCTTGTGTTATTGCCGGAATTGATCCGTATGTTGGGTTTATTCATTCTGACCATTACGCGAAAACATCAATGGTTTTTGATGTGATTGAGGGGTATAGAATTTACGCAGATGAAACAGTTTTTAATTTGTTTAGCAGAAAAAAAGTGAGGCAGGTATTGTTTGATAAATTAAAAAATGGGTTTGTGTTAAATAAAGAGGGTAAGGTTGTTCTTCTTTCTGATTTTAATGAATATCTTGACACTGCTATTTTGTATAATGGACGTAAGATAAAAAGGCGTGATACTGTGCAGTTTGATTTGCATAAACTTGCTAATGCATGGATAGCATAGGATGAAAAATACAGATACTTTAGTGTGGGTAATATACGACATCTCAAGTAATAAAACTAGACGGAAAATTGTTAAAGAAACGCAAAAAACAGGTTTGTACCGGGTGCAAAAATCAGTATTTTTAGGGGCAATTAATCGTGCTGAGCTTGATTCTCTGGCAATGTTTGCTGAAGATTTAATTGATAAAGAAAAAGATTCAGTATATATATTTCCGATGTGCGCGGAAGATTTTAAAAAGGTTATTTTAAAAGGGCAGGCTTTTGATAAAAAATTGGTGAGTGATGAAGTGAAAAGTTTTTTCTTTTAAATATACTCAAACGTAATAGGTTTGCAATTTCAGAACGTCCCCCTGCACTGCATCTTGAAACGTTCTTCATTCGCCAAACCTCAACGCAGCCTGCTGCGCCTGCGGTTTGGCTTAAGTCAGAGACAGCACAGGGAAACGCCTAAATTTTACAAACCTATTACGTTTGAGTATATCTGGAATAGAATTATGGAAATAAAACAAATTGACCCTTTATCTCAAGTAATGATTACGCCTAGCGAGGTGATAGAATATTTATTTTGCCCTCGTTTTACTTATTTCTTAAATGTTTTGAAGATTAAGCAGTATGAAGAAAAACGCTATAAGGTCCAGAAAGGAAGGCGTGTGCATGAAGACAGATTGAGAAACAATAAGCAATATTTGAGAAAAAAAATTCCTATGATTTCAAAAGAGCAGAATGTTTACCTCGCAGTTCCAGAATTAAATGTGAGAGGTATTGTTGATGAAATATTATGGCTGAAAAACGGAAACTTAGCACCTGTAGATTATAAGTATTCTTTATATAAAAAATTTGCGTTTGTGACACATAAGATACAGCTCTGTTTATATGGTATAATGATTGAAAAAACATATGGCAAAAAAGTTGAAAGAGGATATATTGCTTATATTCGGGACAGCAGTAAAACGTTTGAAATAGAGTTAGACGCGTCTTTAAAACAGAAGGCATTACTAATGGTAAATAATGTTTTAGAAATAATCAGCAAGGAAAAGATGCCTAAAAAAACAAGTGAAAAGGCGCGTTGTGTTGACTGCACTTATAAAAATATGTGCGTGTAAAATTTTTAATATTGTATCTTATTGCTCTGTATAGAGTTAAGAAGAAAAAATAGCAGAAATTATGGGTAAAATAAAGCAAAATAGCAGAAAAAATCAATGTTCTTTGACAATTTTAAGAAATATTTTTTGTATGCAACTAATTGAAAAAACTAATCTTAACAACATTTTGCTCTCTAAATAAGTATTCCAATAAAACAAGGATTGAAACCTTCTAATATTGTCCCCACCATGTCATTTCTTTTTGCTCTAAATAAGTATTCCAATAAAACAAGGATTGAAACATTT
>QNCH01000188.1 GCA_003645745.1 Candidatus Omnitrophota bacterium | reverse complement strand
TGTGTAACTGTTTTTATTTTTTTGCCCTTTTTAAATAATACGCCTTTTCCCTGTCCCCAGGCAATACCAAGATCAGCATCTTTTGCCTCTCCTGGGCCATTTACAACACAGCCCATAATTGCTACTTTTAAGCGGCGCTTTAAAAATTTTTTTTCCAGAATTTTGAGTTTTTTTTCTGCTGCCCTGATTTGTTTAAAAAGGTCTATTTTGCAGCGGCCGCATGTAGGGCAGGAAATTATTTCAATACCGCTGTTGCGTAAATTAAGCGCGTAAAGTATTTTTCTGGCAACCTCAACTTCTTTTACCGGGTCACAGCTCAAAGATACTCTTAATGTATCACCAATGCCCTTAAGTAATAATGCGCCAATGCCTATACTGGATTTAACTATTCCGTCTAAAGGCAGTCCTGTTGCTGTAACTCCAAGATGCAGCGGGGCATCTGTAAATTTTGCCATTTTTTCATAAGCTTTGATTGTTGTACACACATTATTTGTTTTTAATGAAAAAATTGTCTGCCCAAACCCGCATTTTTCAAAAAACTTAAGATAATCTAAACCGCTATACACTAAATCATCAACCAAACTACGGGAATGTGTTCTTTGCACTGAACCTGAATTAAGCCCTATACGCACTGGAACCTTATATTTTTTTGCTAAGCTTAGCACTTTTTCTATTTTATACGGCTCTGTGATATTGCCGGGATTAAGCCTGATTTTATCAGCGCCGTTTTTTATACACAGAATTGCTAATTTATAATGAAAATGAATATCCGCGACAATAGGAATTTTTATTTTTTGCTTTATCTTTAAAATTGCTTCCGCGCATTCTTGATCAGGCACTGCAACCCGTACTATCTGACATCCTGCTTTTTCTAATCTTTTAATCTGCGCAACTGTTTTTACAACATCCTTTGCTTCAACAGTAGTCATTGATTGAATAGAAACCGGGCTGTCTCCGCCTATAGGCACATTACCAACCAAAATTTTTTTTGATCTTCTCATATTTTTATTTAAAAAAACTAAATATTTTAGTAAAAATTTCAAAACGTTTAAAATCAGAATAAAATATTAAAAGCATTAGAGTAACCAATACTGTTAAGCCAACACGCATCGCATTTTCCTGAAATTTTACACTCACAGGCTTGCCCTTTATTTTTTCAATAAACAAAAATAATAGATGCCCTCCATCAAGCACAGGCACAGGGAAAAGATTAACTATACCTAAACTTACACTCAAGCTGGCCATTATCTGCAACAGGTAAACAAATCCCATTTTTGCTGCTTTACCAGTAATATAAAATATACCTATTGGCCCGGTTACAGATTCTTTTAAAGACATTTGTCCGGTAAACATACGGAATAAAGCAGTGCAGGTCAATGCGGTTAAATTTGCAGTTTGCTGCGCGCCGCGTAATATAGACTCTACAGGGCCATAACGCACTACTTTTAACTCATCCGAATGGCCGATACCAATTAAGCCTATTTCTACTTCCTGCCCCAATATATTTTTCATCTTTTCTACTCTGGGAATAATTGCCAAAGTTATCAGCTCTCCCTGCCGTTTAATACTGAAATCAACTTCTTTTTTTTGAACTTTTGAGTGAATTATCTCTGAAAGCTGATGCCAATATTCCACCTTTTGCCCATCAATTGCCACAACTATGTCATCTGATGTTAAGCCTGCTTGCTGTGCTGGATAACCGTCTTTAATTTCCCCTATTCTGGTAGTTAAATTACCTGTGCCAAGGAAAAAAACAATGCTGAAAAGCACAAATGCAAGCAAATAATTAAACGCTGGCCCTGCAAAAATTATGGCAAAACGGTGAGCGATAGGCTTAGATAAAAATTCCCATTCCTTACCCTCCCGCTTTTGTTCAGGGTCGTCTCCTGCCATCTTGATATACCCGCCTAAAGGAATTAAAGAAATACGGTATTCTGTATCTCCCTTGCAGCAGCTAAAAAGTTTTTTGCCAAAACCTATAGAAAAGACATCTACCCTTACACCCAATGTTTTAGCAATAATAAAATGACCGAATTCATGAACTAAAACCAGTACACTTAAAACAAAAATAAAAGCTATTGTTGATAACAAAATAAATCCGCCTCCTCCCTTGCCCACCTATCCATAACTAATATTTCCTGCAATGCTGGATGAGCAACACTTGTATGCTTTTCTAAAACCTTACCTACTATTTCAGCAATATCAGTAAACTGAATCGCTCCTTGTAAAAATGCTGATACTGCCACCTCATTCGCCGCATTCAGCACACACCCCTTACCACCACGCTCACAAGCCGCGTATTTGGCAAGCTCAAGACAAGGGAATTTGTCTGTATCAGGCTCATAAAATGTCAACTGCCTGATTTTTAAAAAATCAATACTGCCAAAATTATTCGTTTTCCTTTCCGGATAATCAAGCGCGTATTGAATAGGCAAACGCATATCAGTTATACCCATATGCGCTAAAATAGCGCTGTCACAAAATTCAACCATCGAATGGATTACTGCTTCAGGATGCACTAAAATATCAATCTGCTCAGGCTCAAGCCCAAAAAGCCAGCAAGCCTCAATAAATTCTAACCCTTTATTCATCAATGTCGCGGAATCAATGCTTATCTTTTTTCCCATTTTCCATTTTGGATGTTTTAGAGCCATTTCAACTGTTACATTTTCCAATTCCTGCTTTGCTAATTGTCTAAAAGGCCCGCCGCTGCCAGTAAGATAAATCTTTTTTAAATCTCGCGTTTCCGCGTTTTTTAAACACTGAAAAATAGCGTTGTGTTCAGAGTCAATAGGAATAATTTTCCCATTACTTTCCTTCTCAACCCGCATAATAATTTCACCAGCCATAACCAGAGGCTCTTTATTTGCCAGAGCAACTGTTTTACCTTTTTTAAGCGCTTCTAAAACAGGCTTTAAGCTAGCTGTCCCTGTAGTCGCAACTACCAAAAGATCAATATCGTCATTTACAGCTATTTCAAGCAATCCCTTGTCCTGAGTATATACTTCTATGCCGGATAAATCTACTAATTTCTCCAACCGCTTGATCACCTCTAAGTCTTTAAGGCTAATTATCTTTGGCTTAAATAAAACTATTTGCGCGGCAATTGCTTCTACATTATTATACGCGCTCAAGCCAATTACCCTAAAATCTTTTGGCCTGTTTTTTATTACATCTAAAGTATTAAGCCCAATGGACCCTGTAGCTCCCAGAATACCTATCTTTTTCATTTCTTAATTCACCTAACCCCAGACATATCATATACATTTTTGATTAACAATTTTTGCCTCAAAGTTAATGGAATCAATGAATGAAGCAGGGACACCATAAATTTATTATTTTAACATAATTAAATTTTTAGTAGTAGATTCCCGCTAAAAGATTGCGGGAATGACAGT
>QNCH01000187.1 GCA_003645745.1 Candidatus Omnitrophota bacterium | reverse complement strand
CTGGCAATAAACACAGGCTAAATTACAATGCGTAAAAAATATCGCGCCTGCACCGCCACGGCCTGACAACGGAGGCTCTTCCCCAAAATGCAGCTGATGAGAACTTACTTCAATCTCATACCCTGCCTTACAGAAACCAATTTCCCCATTTAAACGATTCACACCGCAATTACGCGGACAAAGACAGCAATTTAAAAGCATGGCCTTTGCTTTTTCTATTTTTCCTTTAAACTGATTAGCGCTTAATTTTAAAAATTCTGCTGTTTTTATTTGCATAATGCATAACAATTTTTCATACTCAAATCTATTACTTTTGAGTATATAGTGCTAAAACCAATTTTTTAGCTTCAGCTTTTGTGCTTACCTGGCCAAGAGCCTGAGCCTCAGCTACTTGGGATAATATCGTTCCGACTATTACTCCAGGCTGAATATTCAAAAAATTCATTACATCTGTACCGTTAATTAAACGAGCCATTGCCTCAGGTTTGTCTTGCAAATTAAAAAATTCAACAATCATTACAAAAATTTCTTGTTCTAAAAAGACATAACTCTCATCCATTGCTGCAGGCCCCAACATTGCCCTGCGGTCAGCAAGACTTAAAAGCAATACTAACAAAGCATTCTCTTTTGTATCTCTAAAAAACCTAAACTTTGCCCTTTTACCAGGCTTACGATTCACTATTTGGCCTGCGCGTAAATGATACAAAACGACACTTTTTAACACAATAATTTCTTTAATAGATAATTTTAGCCTTTTGCCAATGCTTTGAGCTATATTTGCCCCAACTTTTTCATGTGTATAAAAATGCACCGCGCCATTAATCTCAAATTTAACCGCTGGCTTGCCAATATCATGTAAAATAACTGCTAATTTTAAAATCCATATACGCGGCCGGCCATAAACAATCTCTTCATTTAAATATGCATTAACTCTTTTTGCATACTGATCGGGAATATTCTGTGCTAAGTTTGTAATCAAATATTCAAGTTTTAAGAGGGCATCAAGAGAATGCTGCCAGATATCAAGATGATGATATTTCCCCTGGCTAACATTGCGTAAAAGATCTATCTCAGGTAAAATACAACTCAAGATACCTGAGTTATCCATTTCAACAATACACCGAAAACAATCAGGATTAGTTAAAATTTTAACTAGTTCCGCGCAAACCCTTTCAGATGCAGCCAACCGCAAACGCCAGAAATTTTCTTTAATCAGTAAAAAAGTGTTTGATTCTAAAACGAAATCTAAATCAGCGCAAAACCTAAAACCACGCAGCATACGTAAAGGATCATCAAAAAAATTAGTTTCACAAGTAACACGCACCAAACGCTTTTTTATATCTGTAACAGCGCCAAAATAATCAAGCAGCGAACTTTCAAAATTTTGCTTACTAATCAAATCTCTCACATTAACACAAAGCGTATTAATTGTAAAATCACGCAAATAAATATCTTCTTTTAAACTACACGCGCGAAATCCGGCGAAATCACATTCGTAAGATAAATCATTATCTCTGCATACAATACGGATTACTGCTTTAACCTGATTTAGAACAAATGAATACGCGCAAAGCTCTCTAGCTACAGTTTCAGCCAATTGGAAAGTATTGTTCTCAACCGCAAAATCAAATTCAATACGTTTATTCCTGCGTGTTTTTACAAACAAATCACGTAAAGTTCCGCCAATCAGATAAACATTTACTCCTAATTCTAAAGAAACCAGTGCTACTTTCCTTAGGACTGGATCATTGCTTAATTGTTTCAATTTTCCAGCCTTTGGGGCTATAAATTCAGTCATTTAAAAATTGCAGCTTTCTAAAAATATCCTCTTCAACAAAAATTGGAGCCTTTGCCATAATTGCTAACGCTATGCTGTCACTGGGACGCGCATCAATGCTGATCAATTTTTTACTGTTCACTCTTAATTCCATATTTGCATAAAAGGTATTTGCCTCAAGCTTGGTAATAACCACCCTTACTAAAGACATTCCTGATTTTTCAATAACATTGAATAATAAATCATGTGTTAATGGCCGCGGGGAAACAACATTACTAATTTTCATTTTTATTGCCGCAGCCTCAACAATGCCAATAACTATAAGAACCTGCCTCTGTCCATTTTTTTCTTTTAAAACTATTGCCTGCTCAGGCTTGCTCTCATGCATGATGATTTTATTAAGGCTAACCTCTACCATATAATTCCTTGAAATTAAATAATTTGTTAGGGTTTCCCCGCAGGCATGCCTGCCTGTCCAGCGATGCTGGGCTCCCTACAGGACAATTAATCAGACATGCTGATCTTTATAATGGCTCAAATCCTAATGTTTTAAAAAATTTATCCAAAGTCTCGTACTCAAGAATAAGCAAAAAATTACCTTTAATCTTTGACATGCCTCCAACGAATGAAATGTTTATACTTATCCCTGTATTATTACGCAAACTTAAATCTATAAATTTTAATAATTCTGCATTCTTAAAGCTTACCTGGGGAGGATGATAATCAGGTTGAAAATTAAACATTACCCCTACAGCAGAAAAATATGTACTGATCAGCATTGTGCTAATTTCACAAAATATACTTTCTAGCTCATCTATGGATAAAATTCCTACGTTTACATCCAATAACTCACTTAACTCAATAAACCTGCGGATTAAGACATCCGCATCTTTTCTGGAAAAAAAAAGTAATGCTTCTGTAATATCAGAAATTTTATCATCTTCAAAATAAGCACAGACTGATGTTTCCTGAGTAATTTCATCTTTGATCAACTGTTTTTTAGAAAAAATTTTTAATTCAGGCAAAGATATCTCTATCTTTTCTCCGAATACTTTTTCAAGCACAATCGCAACATGGCTGATACCAACATTTGCCATCTCTTTTAAAACAGAACTCTGCAAATCCCCCAAATTAATTGCATGCTGCATTATTTTTTAACCTTCTTCATTTACTTTCCCTTGCCTGATTATTATGTGCAATTTTAGCAACAAATTTACGATAACGTTGATCTTCTTTTAAATTTAAAAAATCAGGGTCATTACACATATACTGAAAATCACTATATCCGAGCCTAACTGCCTGCTTTAACGTAGAAATAGCCTCATCTATCTTACCAAGTAACGAATAACTGCATGCCATATTATAATACACTGTTGAATCGCCAGGTCTTAATTTTGATAAACGAATGTCTAAAGACAACCCTTCCTTATATCTGCCTGACTTAGTGTATAATTCAGCAAGCGGAATAAGCGCGTCAGTAAAATCAGGTTTATCATTAATCAATTTCTCAAAAAAAACAATTTCAAAATCTAAACTTTTATTACCTTTTTTAGTTTTATTCCGCATATGCACAAATCCCTTTAAATTAGATTCCCGCTAAAAAATTGCGGGAATGACAAAAATCTTTTTT
>QNCH01000186.1 GCA_003645745.1 Candidatus Omnitrophota bacterium | reverse complement strand
TTGGAGATGAAAAACATGATGAGGTTATCGGGATAAAAGGAAATCTAGGGAATATACCTTTAATTATTTCTCAAAACACAAAAATTACTCAAAAACTATTTAAAAAAATAAAAAAAGCCGCGATTGTTGTACAATCCACTCAAAATTTAGAAAAAGTAATTGATATCGTCAGACAAATAAAACTTTATCTTAAAGAAACCATATTTTTTAATACTATTTGCCAACCAACAAGAAACAAACAACAAGAAATCCGCAAACTGCCGTTAACCCAGGATATAATGATTATTATTGGCGCAAAAACCAGCGCGAACACTAAACGTTTATATGAAATATCAAAAGCTCTAAACCCTGAGTCTTATTTAGTTAACGCAAAATCAGAAATAAAAAAAAACTGGTTTAATCATAAAAATAAAATCGGCATCTCAGCAGGAGCATCTACTCCTGATTACATTATAGACGAAATAAAAAAATTTATTTTGTCGATGTAAGTTATACCCAAACGTAATAGGTTTGAGTATATATTAGCGAGTAAAAAGAACAGGACTTTACTTTAAATCGTTGAGCTAGATTCCCGCTAAAAGCATTGCGGGAATGACAGTCTATAACAGCATCCTATTATTTATCCTGCTGTTTGTCGGCTCCCCATTTTTTGTCATTCCCGTAATCTTTTAGCGGGAATCTATAACGGAAACCCAATTTCAGTCACCGATTACTATAATTCACAATGTGTGAATTGACAATCTTTACCTCAAAAGCAACTATTTTTTTAATTGATAATTAATAATTGCCGATATTTATTGCCCCACTGAATATAAATTACCCTAAAGCAATATTAATCCGCTCAAATTTTCCTTGCCTTACCCCAAGGGCATAAGGCGCGGGGATTACGTTTCCTTTTAATTTTATTTTTCGCTGGTTACGATAAATTAATTCTATTCTGCATAATTTAGCGCAATCTTTGCCAAAGGTATTTTTACGTTTTGGATTATGAAAAACAACTAAAGTTGAACTTAAAAAATTAAAAGCATAAGAATTTTTTGTTAAGTTAAAAGTTATTTCTAAGCCTTTTGCATTATACAAAACACAATCTTTTTTTGTTAAAGTAAACATCCACGCAGGCAAAACAGGCTTAAACTCTAAACAAAGCTCGCCCATAGAATCAACTTTAAACGGATTAGCCCCAACATTCATCCACAACCACATATTCACAAATTCAGCAGTTGACCCGCTAAGCCTGGCCACAAACCCACTGCCACGCAAAGATTTGTCAGGATACACGCTGCTTACTAAAAATGATGAATTTTCTAAAATACTACGTCCGTATTGCTGCGGATTTTGAAAAGGGATCAGCACATTCTTAAACTCAATAAAAAATTCAGCATAAAGCCCCGTACGCAATAATTCCAAAAGATATTTATACTCCATATGCAGCCACACAGATTCATTTTCAAGCCACCCAGGAGTAAAAACTCTTGTGCGCCCAATATCTGCAGGCATTTCTTTTAAACAAGCATTTACTTTATACATTTTTAACTGTTGGTCATAAAGCGAGCTTTTCCTTACATTTTTATAAATCTGCTTTACTTTTTGCCTTTCCTTTTCTATGCGCAAAGCATGCACCTGAGCTTCTAAAAATAAAGGCAGGTGGATTTGTTTAAATTTCTTTGGCCTCACATAAAATAATCCCTGATTATTTGTTTTAAAATTTTTTCCATCTATAGCTTTCAGCTTTCTATAATCAATGACTTCATTAATAAAATAAGTATAAAAAAGCCCTGTGTTTTTATCTCTCATCCCTCCCATACTCAAAGCAATTTTATTATTCATTTTACTCAGAATATTTTTTAAATCAGCAAAACTAAATTCCCGTTCCGCTCCATTTATTCCACAACGAATTTTTTTTCTGTATGACTCCTTAAGAGAACAAGCTTTATCCCAAAAAATAAAATCTTTATTTACGTTCCTTATGTTAAAATATTCAAAAATCAAATTACTCAGCCCGTTTAAAAAATCAAAGAGCTCTTTAAACACAGATATTTTAGCATCCGGATTAAGGTTTAAACTTTGCAAAACTTTAAGCAAAAAAACAATCATCCGTTTTAATTCCAAAGATTCACACACAGAAGAACCTAAAAGCCCAGGCAAACCATTAAGCGAATCATACCAGCCCGGCTTGTCTGCTTCCATTTCAATACCGCAGCCAAAAGCATCAAAAGAAGCCATTTTATTCGCGATTAAACACAAAATTTTAACACATAAATTTGTCTGATAAACATTTCCTTTGCCATACTTAGTTTTTACAAGGTTACCGGCACCAATATCTGATTTTGCGTAAGCAACAGCATTAAACTGCCTTACTTTGCCATTTTCAAGCACATATTTTTCATCACGCGGCAGCACATAAGCAGAATTGTGATAAAAAACAAATTCCTTTTTATCCAAAAAAATATTCTCTAACCTTTCTGGATAAATACTCAAATAAGATTCTAAAATATCCAAATTATATGTCCAATGGTCAATCCAAAAACCTTCTTTGTGTTCAGACATTTCATACTTCTTGCAACAGGACAAAATAATTTGCAAAAATTCTTCTAGGCTGACATTTAAAGCAATATTTTTGTTTTCTAAAAACATAAATAATCCGCCAGGAGTAAAATAATCATTAATAAAATCTATAACCAGGTTAAAACTATCTTTACCTTTAACTATATGTTTAGATTCAAATAATATTTTTTCTTTTTTTAAATTCAACTTAAAACGCCCGCTTTTAACAACAAGAGGATTAAACCCGTCCAATTGCAAAAGGTTAAAAAATTTCAGCACATTAGCATCTTCCACAAGAGGATTAAACCACACATCATTCCTGCGATTTTGATTAACATCGCGGTAATTGCCGTCCCCTTGAGAAAAATAATTTGCTTCAAGTAAAAAATTATTATAATCCCTTTCTAAATCGCCATGCTTACGGGAAAAAACATACAGCATATTTGATTTCTCTTTATCTGATTTTAAATTTAGGGGAAATCCTCCCCTTAACAAATTATCAAGATATGTCTGTTTACAATAAAAATTATACGCGCTGTCCTGGCTAAATGTAGAAATATTATTCTCCAACTTATCTATAGACTGCCTGCAGTCTGTTAGCTTTTGCTCTACATAACTTTTGTCTGTAATTTTGTGGACAAAAGCATTTAAATAATTTTCCTGTTCTGTATGTCCAATAAAACTAAATATCTGCACTTGTTCTCCTGCTTCTATTAAAAATTCAGAAGAGCCAAAACCGCATGGAGTTTTACCGCATTGCACCTGTTTTTTAGAAACCGCGAAATTATCAACAAAAAAACGTTCAGGATAATTAAAATCCAAAACTGAACCAAAAATTTCCAGAGGGTCAATAATGAAACTGCTTTT